>NZ_JAGDXD010000029.1 GCF_023256255.1 Caldivirga sp.
TATCCAGTTAACTATTATGCTGACGTTACTTGGGTCATTAACCCTAAGCAACACTAAACCAAGGGGTGGTAGGTTAGAGACCATTGTCTCTAATCCCTCATCATTACTAGTGAAAAGCGCATACTAGTAATTACCGTGTTCTGAACCCTAAGAAATTGAAGCTAGTCTTGGGTCAATCATACCAAACAATGTAATCTTAAGCTAAGGCCTAGATTTTATCATCATAATGCGTGTTGATTAACCTAAGTTATCTGGCTAGATTGTTAAATAGTTTTTGAGACTTAATCCTCATCCACCTCCCTTGGCCGCCGGCTTCTTGGCTGCCTTCCTTTTACTCCTAATCTCATCCATTATCTTCTTGGCCTGATCCTTAGGCATGTTCCTAAGCTTAACGTAAAGCGGCTCAACGAGCTCAGCAGTATTCTTATCGAAGTAAACATGAGCCTCAACCCTGGATACCCCAATACCGTACTGCGTGTACACGTGAGTCACGTAAGTTAACTCTGGGCTTGAGCCCAGTGCCTTAGCCAACTCCTCCCTTAATTGAAGTCTCTGGGGTGTTGGTAAGCCAACATGATACACCACTGCCTTAACCTCCTTACGTTGAAGCAATGGATTATTGAACTGCTCAATCACCTTAACCTGCATTTTCCCAGGCTCAACACCCTCAGGTAGGGGTGAGATGATTAAGTTACCCTCAGTCTGCTCCTTACTCTGCCCTTCACCACTACTCATTAGTAGTAGGCGACTGTCTACCCTTTTTAAACACTAATTGGCATTAATCCCCCATTCTGCGGATACTAGAGGTTAGCTGCAATAGAGTCATGAAAACGCATTACTTTAAGATACCATTATCATTAATTTTCAATCCACATCATCATATAGACAAATACCGCAAAATTACGCTATTAATGAGCTAGTAAACAATACTGCTAAAGTACTCGCTGAAACTTAACGGTGCATTATGAACGCTTAAAAGCCATAGCTACTAACACCACTATGCGTAGGGCTCTCATCATTTATAGAGATAGGAGCAGTGTGTGGAGCGGCACGGAGCGGGTTATGGGGTATTTAGTGAGGGTTCTTAAGGAGCTTAATCACCAAGTAACCTTAGCAACATTTGATGGCGCATGGAATAATGGTTTTCCAGGACCTAAGCCTGATAGGGTAATCAGTAGTATTGGCCCCAACAGGTTCATTAAAGGCATTAGCCTACTGATATATGAACGCTTGGAAAGATTCCTGGAGAACTATGATGTGGTAATTGACGCTGCATACAATGATTTAAGGGGGAATCCTCACATGGGTTATGTTCACTACCCCTATTGCGCAAGTCGGCTTAAGGCACTGTTTCCGACAAGGGCTAATGTGATTGCGGCTAATTCATCATGGACTCTTGCTAAATTAAGGCAATGTGGATCAGGTGGAATCATAATTCACCCACCTGTTGAACCAATTAAATGCAGTAACCAGGTTAAGGAGGATTTAGTAATTGGGATTGGGAGGCTTGGTAAGCCGTGGGAGGAGTTCATTGAGGTGGCTAAGGTGGTTAAGGCTAAGGTACCAGGGGTTAACTTTACCATAATTGGGCACTCGGACTCAGGGGATAGGGTTAAGCAACTGCTATGGTTAAGTAATGGGATAGTGAACGTAATCCCCAATGCACCAGAGGACGTTAAGGCTAACCTACTGTGTAGGGCTAAGGCAATACTGCATACGCATCCAGCTGAACACTTTGGTATAGCTATAGTTGAGGCAATGTCAACTGGGGCAGTGCCCATTGTTCATAAGGATGGTGGTGCTTGGCTTGATATTGTTGAGCGGGGTAAATACGGCTTCGGTTATTCGTCAATTAATGATGCGGCTGAGGCCGTTATCACCGCATTAAACGTGAGCAATGATTATAGATTAACAATAATGAGTAAGGCTAGGGAGTATGATTACGAGGGTTTTAAGGATAAGGTGATTAATGCACTTAAGCCTTATCTCTAAACAATGCATAACTAATTTAAGTATTTACATCATCTACATTGTTGGTTCATTAAGACGCAACGTAATCACCAGCGTTTGGGTAGTAATAATGAATTAAGCAGTAGGAGGCATTGCTTAAGCAATACCGATACGTTAGGACTAATCCCTTAGGTCAATTACCTTACCTAAGTCACCCTCAACGTAGCCTAAGCCAAGTCTCCTTAACGTACTCCTCCTGGGTATACCCCTTTCATCCCATCCCCTAGCCTCGTAGTACCAGGTCAGCATTTGCTGGTACGCATCATAGTTAAGCCTAGACCCCTTGAGGGGGCCCTTGCTTAATGGGTCCTTAAACCACCTGGCTGGTGGGGTATCGTAATCCCTTGACCAGCCGCCATACTCCCTAATCCAATAGGCCCTAATTAGTGTGTAAACCCTATTAGCAACACCCTCGAGGTCTAGGTCTAGGCCTGTTGCCGCCTTGTACATTCTCCAGTACCAGTCCAGTTCAAGGCCTATTTCAACCCAGGGTAGCCTGCAGCCGACCATAACCTCAAACCACCCACCCCTAATGTTCTGTAGCTCAATAACCTTAAGCACCTTATCCCTACTGTATGCGAACCTATTAGTCTGAACCTCCCAGGAAATAACCCAAGCATCCTTATGGTGAGCGCCAATTGGGCTTGTGGCGAAGGCAAGGGCCATGCCTGGGGCTGCGTGGCAATCGTAGGCGCTTACCTCAAGGCCCTTAACATGCATTGCGAACCCCTCAGACCCACCGCCAATTCTACTTGAGGCACCCCTAACTCCTAGGCCAAGTAACCTGCCTAATTCAGTCCTCTGGTGGGCTATGTCTAAAGTCACCTCAGCAGCCCTCCTGTAGTCACCCCACTCTAAACCATCCTTAATGAGGCCCCTCTCCGTAGCCTCCATTGCCCAACCCAGCGTTGAGCCTAGGCTTATGGTGTCTAAACCCATCATGTCGGCTAACCTATTTAAGTAAGCAACCTCCTGCAGGTTCCCTACACCTATGTTACTGCCCAGCATTGCAATGTTCTCGTAATCCAACTCGGATAATTGATCCTCAAGGTCCTTAACCACGTGCCCACAGGGCATTACGCAGTTTGGACAGGACCTAGTGGTTACATTACTCTTCTCAACCATAACCCCACCAATCTTATCATAATAGTCGAACTGCCCCTCCCTATAGTTAAGCGTTGGTAGTACACTAGCCTCCTGGGCCCACTCCACTGTGGCTGTTGTCCCCTGCCTAAGCCAGAAGCCGTAATTCTGCTTAGCCTTAGCAGCCAAGTCAGCCTCAACACCAATCTTACTTAAGGCCTGATCAGCCGGTTGAGGTAGGGGTTTAGTCCCCCTTATCACTATCGCCTTAACCCTCTTACTACCCATAACAGCCCCCATGCCGGGCCTACCCCCACTCCTACCCTTCTGGGCAACCACCGTGGCGAACCTGACAAGGTTCTCGCCGGCTGGTCCAATTATAAGCATGCCTACGTTGGAGCCGTAGATGCTCCTCAACTTATCCTCAGTGGTGAAGGTGTCTAGTCCCCATAGGTCATCAGCAGGCTTAACCTCAACCCCCTCATTCTCAACGTAAATGTAAACCGGCTTACTTGAAGCCCCTTCAATAATCATAGCGTCGAAGCCGGCCTTCCTAAGGTGCACTGATGCCCAGCTACCAATGTTACCGTCACCGTAACCCCCAGTTAGCGGGCTCTTAGCAGCTATAACTAGTTTACCAGTGTTTGGCCCTGGGTAGCCCGTTAATGGTCCTGCTGCAATAATCAGCTTATTCAATGGGCTAAGTGGGTCAATACCCCTTGGTAGTTCATCCCAAAGAAGCTTAACAGCAAGCCCCCTACCGCCCACGTAGTTAATGAGTATTGAGGGGTCAAGGTCCTGAACCCAATGCTTACCTATGCTTAAATTAATCCTAAGTAGCCTACCGGTCCAACCCTTCATTATTTAAGTAAACTAAAACCTACTATAAATTAGTTCTGCTTAACCACAGTAATTAAGGTAACAGTAAGCCACGTTAACTAATGCAGCCATTACTGCAAGTATATAATCCTAAGGCGCTAATGCCTAGTCATGATTATGAGTGAGGCGGCAGCATCATTACTCTACCTGGGCGTAATGCTAGTGTTGGCTAAGGCCTTCGAGGAGTTATTCCTCAGGGTTAAGTTAATACCATTCGTGGGCGCTATAGTTGTGGGTATTATACTGGGTGATGGTGTAATGGGGCTAGTGAGCATTAATACTGTTATTCAATTCGTGTCCTCACTGGGCATAATCCTACTACTATTCCTATCAGGGGCGGAGGAATTTGAGATTGAAGGTAAGTTAAGCACTAATGCGTTAGCCGCAGTGGTAATTGAGCTTGCTTTACCGTTCGCTGTGATTTACGCTTCACTAGTGGCCATGGGGGTTAGTGTTGAGCCTCTTCTCATAATACCCCTCATAATGACCAGCGTTGGGCCACTGGCTAGATTACTCATGGATCTGGGTATCACTAAGACCAGCCTAGGGGGAGCGCTTTTTCAACAGGGTGTATTAATTGAGGTTGCGTCAGTTATACTCTTCGCCACCCTACTCAGTCTGAGGACTGGGGACTCTGCCTTAACGTTGATAGGCATGGTGCTCTTAATAGTGTTCATATTCGTAATGGGGCCATGGGTCTCCAGGTTCTTTGAGTGGATTGAGGGCTACATTAAGGCTAGGGAGGTTGAGTTCGCTGTGGTGGTTTCACTAATACTCGTTGTTGCCTTCCTAGCTGAACTCGTTAACTTCAATTCAGCGGTGGCCGCATTATTCCTAGGCATACTACTTAGGAGGTATTTTAAGGATAGGCCGGAGCTCCTTGAGAAGCTTCACGGCTTCACCTACGGCTTCTTCGAGCCCTTATTCTTCGTTAGCATAGGCCTATACTTCACTAGGCTTAACCTAAGCCTACTATTAATAGGCTTAATAATAGCCTTACTCCTATTATCATCAAAGGTGACTGCAGGGGCCTTGGCTGCAGTTTTACTTAAGGGTGAGGTGCTTACTAATGGCTTAGGCACATCAACTAAGGGGGGTGTGGATGCATCGCTACTAGTCACCTTATTAACCATGGGCTTAATAACCAGGTCAACATACTCGTACTTAGCCTTATCAATAATAGTGAATTCACTACTGGTTCCACTCATCTTTAGGGCAGTAGTGAAGCCGGTAACTCAGGTTAATGCAGCAGTCAGGGTTAGGCTTAACAACAGTATAATGAGCGTGGGTGAGCAGCTTAAGCCCCTTACGGTAACCTGCGGTGATAGTTTAAGAGTTGCCGTGAATAGGATGGTGGAGAGGGGGGTGAGGGCTATTGTCGTGGTTAATGATGAGAATAAGCCCCTAGGCTACTTATCCGTCCAACAATTACTGGAGGTGGATCCAGCGCTCTACGAGTCGACCCCAGCCTGCTCATTACCATTAAATGAATTAGTAACCGTTGGTAATGGGGCGAGGATTATTGATGTCTTGAGGAGGTTTAGGGAAACCGAGGCACCCATTATTGGTGTGGTGGATGATGATAATAGGTTAGTGGCGACGATTTACGAAAGGGAGTTAATGAGGTTACTCACAACTGTTTAGGTTAATGAATAAAACTAACTTTAAGGAGGGAATTTAATTAACCTTGGTTTAATTAGTCACTACTGGTTCCACTCTCCTCCCCTGTCTTTGACTCCTCACCAGCCTTACCCTTACCTGTACTGCCTGACTTAGTCTGCCCAGCGGCTATTATGTCATCTATCCTAAGCACCATTATTGCCGCCTCAGTGGCACTCCTCATTACCTGCATCTTAACTATTAATGGGTCCCATATGTTTAACTCACTCATCCTAGTTATCTTACCACCAAGCACATCAACGCCAGCGTCAAGCTCACCCTTATCATGCCTACTCCTCAACTCGGCTATGGCGTCCACTGGATCAAGGCCGGCGGTTAAGGCAAGTATCTCAGGCACCTTCTCCACAGCCTCAGCATACCTCATTACGGCTAACTGCTCCTTACCTGGAAGCTTCCTACCCCACTCCCTAAGCCTCCTAGCCACCTCAATCTCGAAGGCTCCACCACCTGGCACTATTCTCGGATCCCTGAATAGGTCCCTTGTGACGTGGAGTGCATCGTTTATGGACCTCTCAGCCTCGTCAAGAACCCTGTCCGCAGCACCCCTAATGAGTATGGTTACTGCCCTTGGGTTGGGGCATTGCTCAACGAAGACCATCTTCTCCTCACCAACCTTCCTCTCCTCAACGAGCCCAGCTGTGCCAAGGTCCTCTGGCTTAAGGTCCTTAATGCTTGTGGCTATCCTAGCTCCAGTTGCCTTAGCCAGCTTCTCAATGTCACTCCTCTTAACCCTCCTAACAGCCATAATACCGGCCTTAGCTAGGAAGTGTTGGGCAGTCTCATCAATACCCTTCTGCGTAATGACTACGTTGGCGCCGATCTCCTTGAGCTTATCAACGTAACCCTTAAGTATATTGGCCTCCTCCTCAAGGTAAGCCTTAATCTGCTGTGGTGATGAAACCGATATCTTAGTTGTCCACTCAGGCTTCTCAATCTCAAGTGGTGCGTCTAGGACCGCTATCTTAGCGTTCACAATCCTCTTAGGCATCCCTGGGTGAACAACCTCCTTATCCAGCACAATACCCTGGATGAACTGGGTCTCGTATAGGCTCTGGCCCTTCTTCTTCTCAACCTTAACCCAATCTAAGTCAAGGTTGTACTTACCGTTAGTCTGCTCAGCGGCTATGTATGAGGCATCAACAACTATCTTGGCTAAGTAATCCCTAGCCTCAGCAACAACCTTACTGCTCAGTGAGTTGGCAACAATCTTAGCCACCTCATCCCTATTATTCAGGTTAACTGGGTAAATCAGGTTCGGTACTTCAGTTATTGTGGAGTTTATGTAGTCTAAGGCCTTCTTAAAACCATCAATTATTATGGTTGGGTGAATACCCTCATCCAGTAGTATCTCAGCCTGCTCAAGGAGTTTACCAGCCAGGACAACCACGGTGGTTGTGCCGTCACCAACCTCCGCGTCCTGAGCCTTAGCCACCTCAACAAGTAGTTTAGCTGCAGGGTGTTGGACCTCCATTTCCTTGAGTATTGTTGCGCCATCACCGGTTATTGTTACGTCACCGAAGGCGTCAATGAGTAGCTTATCCATTCCCCTGGGTCCAAGGCTTGTTTGAAGAACCTCAGTTATAACCTTAGCAGCCATTATGTTACTCCTCCTGGCATCTGCACCAGTTGTCCTTGAACTACCCTCCTTAAGTATGGCTACTGGAACACCACTCTTAGGTTGTTGAGCTGTTGACATATGCATCCCCAGAAGCCGCTTCTATATAAACCTTTCCCTAAGTAACCATAAACCCCAAGCCACCAGAATGAAGAGGGTTAAACGGTTAAATAAGCTTCATAGCCTTCATCGTCTCCAACGTTAATATAGTTATACCCGCAGCACCCCTAACCAGGTTATCGCCTAAGGCAACCATCCTAACAACGCTACCTGAAGCCATTAACCTACCCACTGTAACAGCCATGTGATCCAGGTCCCTAGTTGGCTGTGGTGCATCAGGCCTATTGGAAACTATTATTGGCCTGGGTGGTGCAGTGGGTAGGTTAGCTTCCTGGGGGAGTGACTTGAAGCTTGTTAACTCACGCTTAACATCATCAATACTGTACTCCTTATCCATCACCATGAATATTGAAGCCATGTGCCCATACTTAACTGGAACCCTTATTGAGGTAACCCTAACTGGCCTACCCCACGGCTCATACTTACCCTTACCCATAACCCCCAGCATCTTATTTGACTCAGCGGCTATCTTATCCTCCTCACCCTTAATGAAGGGTATCACGTTACCCTCAATGGCTAGGTAAGATAAGCCCATGTAACCAGCCCCTGAAACGGCTTGAAGTGTTGTCACGTATAATTCCCTAATGTGTTCGGCTAATGGCTTTATCGCTAAGGTGATTATGGCTGATGTGCAGTTGGGGTTCTTGACGAGCCAAGGCCCCTTAGACTCCCTTAAAACCTCAAGGTGCTGCCAATTCACCTCGGGGTTTATTAAGGGTACATTAGGGTCCATTCTCCTTGGGGATGCATTAGATATTACGTTTAAACCAGCCTCAAGTAACTTAGCCTCAACTGGTTCAGCAACATCGTTAGGTAACGCTGATAAAACAACATCAACATTCCTTTGATCCACTGGTTCAGTTGACGTTAATTTAATTCCCCTAGCGTACTCCGGTACATCACCCTCTATGAACCATTTAACCACGTCACCATACCTCTGCCCAACCTTACCTGGGGATGCTGAGAGGGCTGCTACCTCAATGTATGGGTGATCCTCAAGTAGCTTAACCATCCACTGCCCCACTAGGCCCGTTGCCCCAAGTATCGAAACCTTCACCTTATCCATGATACCACCCACTTATGTAGGTCTTTAGCTAACTTAACCGCATCATCCTGCTCCTTAACTATTGATGAGACCGCATTACCCTCAGTATCGTTTATTACGTCTACTGGGTCATAACTACTCATGATTAGGTAAACCTCCCTCCTGTACTCATCAAGGCCCATTACGCAGCCAACAACCGTGACCGCGTAGCCGCTTTTAAGGTTAATTAAGCCTATTGAACCCACCTCTGATATTGAGACTAGTTTAGGTGTGTTAACGCATCTTGATATTATTGATGTTCCATTGCTTGACCATGGGTTAGTGACCATTACATTAACGTTACTGTCTATGAGTGGTTTAAATGTGCCTGGGTGGAATTTCTTGGCGCCCGTTAATGATGCTACGTAGGCCTCCTCATGGGTTAAGCTTGGTATAACCTTAGCGTCACCTATTATTCTAGGATCCCCGGTCATTATACCCTCAACGTCGGTGTAGAAGATTAGCCTTGGGGCATTAATGTAGGCTGCTATTAAGGATGCTGAGTAATCACTACCACCCCTACCCAGTGACGTTAACCTACCGTTTAGGCTAATTCCAAGGAAACCCGGCACAACCACGACGCTCCTCCTGGATAGGGCCCAGGCTAACCTATGCCTAACGTAATGTGAACTAACACCCAATACTGAGGCTCTTCCCCAATCCTCATTAGTTGTTATTCCAGGGTCATAAACTGCGCCGGCATCAACACCAAGCTCATTATAGAGAATTGACTCAACAAGCATGACTGAGAGTAATTCACCGTGAACTATTACGTTATCCCTAGCCCACGGTTCCCTAACGTTAACTAAGGTCTCTAACCTCTCGCCTATGTTCTCAATGAGCCTACCTAGTTTACTTAGGCCAAACCTATACGCCTCATTCATGTATGGTTGAATTGACTCCTGGATTAACTGCGGCTTACCTTCATCATAAGCCTTTATTAGGGTGTCAGTAACACCCTTCATTGCTGATACAACTAGGATTAACTTACTGTCATCAATCAAATGCCTCTCAATGACCTTACTTAAAACCTTCTCAACGCCACCTGGCTTAAGTAGGGAACCACCTATCTTAGCCACGGTGACGTTTAATGTCCTTGGCATGTTTCCCGCATTTCCCACCACATCATATATAGCCTCGTAATAACCCTCTTTTAAACATTACCCCCCTAATTAAACTATATTCTACCACCTTGGCGGTTATTTACTTAACGCGTACACTAGGTGTTGCATTAGCCATGGTTACTGAATCATTCATAGGTTAATGCCTTTAACTATGACAAACTATAGAAACGTGAACCAGTTATGAGAAGGCGACACTTCAGTTAGCGTTGGCATTAATCCTTAAGACCCAGTGCGGGTTAGGGAATGCGCAGTATGTGTTTCATCCTATGAAAATTAAAGGGCTACTGCGAGTCCTCGGCCTTAGCCTCACTCTTAGCGTACTTCTCCATTATCTTTAACTTAACCTCCTCAAAATGCTTACTTATGTTTTCAGGCTCAAGCCCCCTTGTAATGTACTTTGAGAACCTTAGCTTGTAGAGTTCTGGGTTGGCTTGCCTTAGGTTTGAGGCATATTGGGCAACATGTTCCCCACTTAACCTATCGTCACTTGGTAGTATTTCCTCATCATGAGGCACCTCTAACCCAGCGTCCACAGCCCCCTTAACCACTGCGAATAATCTACCACCCTTAGTGACCCTGTGGAGTCCAACATCGAGGATGGCTAACTTAACACCCTTCGATAATGCCCTATATCCAACAAGTAAGCCAACTAGGTATGCTGCAGGCGTGTTCCCGGTTCCACCAAGCCAACCAAACTTCTTAGCCAACTCCCTACTGTTAGCCTCAGCCACGGTGAAGTCGCCCTGTGGTGCTGATACTATTACCTGAGCCACCACGTAGCGGTTACTGAACCTGACGACTAACCTGGGTTTACCGCTTATTACCATTATCCTCCTCTTATAGTAATCAGTCTTACCCTCCCTCCTCCTCCTGAACTTAACCTTATACCTACCGCTATTGGCCATTAGGAACCACCCCTGAAGGCTGCCTTAATCTTATCCTCAGTAACCATCCCATTCTGAATCATGTATGTTCTTAAGTGGGCAAGGGACTCAAAGTAGCCGCCCTTAGCCATCCTGTACAGGTTCCTCCAAGTGGCCTTATCAATAACCCCCTTATGCTTCAGCGTGTTCAGGAATCTCCTAATCCTCCTAATCCTAGGTACCCAAGCCTCCTTACCCACAGCCCCCCTAGCCTTCCTAGTACCCCTCCTGCTCCCCTTACCTCTCCTCCTACCGCTCTTCCTCTTCTCATGGGTAATCCTCCACCTACTCCTACTATTACCCTTCTTGGGCTTAACTTCAATTAAACCCTCCTTCATTAGGCTCCTCACATCATTCCTTGTTATAGCCTCCTCAAGCTGCTCAAGGGCCTCCTGCTTAATCACGACCCTTGACTTAGGCACTTTAAGTAGTCTAGCTACTGTTTCCCTCAGGTCCACATCAGGTCACCTCCCTTATAGCCTCCCTAGTCCTCTTATCAACATTAAGCACCCTAATACCCCTCCTAACAGCCTCCCTAATTATCTCAATCCTCTTCCTAACACCAACAGTGGACGCTATCCTAACGGCTTGGGTTTCAGGGTTAACCCTTGATAATTCCTCAGGATTATGAACAATAACCTCAATGAACCCACTTGGGTGAACACCCCTAACACCCCTAGGGCCCCTATAACCCACGTTAACAATGGGTGGGTAACCCTTCTTCTTCATCCTAATCTTATTATCAATACCCTTAGGTCTCCTCCAGGGCGAATCCTCAAGCCTAATCTTATGCTCCTTATTATAATACCTAATGAAGCTGTACCTCCCCCTACGCATCCTTATGGATAATTTAAGCAACTTAAGCACATTAGCTGGTATGTTAGGCTTCCTGGAGTTAACCTTACTTAACTCATCAAGCAAAGTCGGCCTCCTCTCCTCAACCTTAGCCTCAGCCTCACTTGGCTTAGCCTCAACCCGCTGTTCACTGGCGCCTTCCTGAACCTGCTGAGTCTCCTCAGGCTTAGCCTCGGTTGCTTGACCTTCACTGCTCAAAGTTGATCAGAAGCGCGTTTATGCCGGGTTTTTAAGCCTTAAGTATAATGCGTTTATTCAGTGATTAGCTTCAGTTGGTTTACTGCTTCATGGAAAATCTTATTAAGTTACTGATAATGGGTTCACCGTGGATACGCTAATAACCTACCTACCATTCTACAGGATACATGAGGTCATTGATTACTTCATGGTTAACGCTAAGCTACTTGGCGTTAAACACAGCATAGTTTACGTAGATAATGTGTTTAAGGATAGGCAGGTGGAGTTACTTAGGAGGGTTCTTCCTGAGGATGTTGAGATTAGGTATGGTAATTGGCGTGATAGGAACTTAACCTTCATGAGGATACTGAGGGATGCTAGGGAGGAGGAGCTTGATGCACTAGTTGTGGATAGCGATAACTTACTTGAGGAGGAATTGGTGAACGTTGACGGTGAGTTGATCAGTAGGTTTGGTTACTACACTGTACTTGACCATGAGACTAAGGGTAGGACATTATTCCTAAGTCGAAGCATTAGGCTTGGTGAGGTTAATGTTAATGGGAGGAGCGTTGAGGTTTATGGTTACAGGATTCCAGGGTTCTGGAAGGGAGTCTTCTTCATCGGCCCTAAGCAGGCTGTTAGGTTAAGTAAACCACTCCTAGAGTCCATTAACTTGAGCGTCCTAGGTAAAATTGAGGAATCACTTAAGAATATTGAACCTGGCATTAGGCTCTACGTTAGTGATGAAACAACCCTAGGCCTATTACTATACTACAGTGGAATTAAGGTAATGCCGTGGGTTACAATGAGTCACCACATGCATCACGGATCCACCACCATTAATGATAGGAAAACACTTAAGTTACTTGTAGCCACTGCTCATGCTCAATTGGGTAGGGGGCTTGTGGCAAGAGGCATGGGTGGTAGGGTTCTCTGGTACCTTAGTAGGTATAAGATATCGCAACTGCTTAACTTCATTATAAGCTATGTATCGAGTTAAACTTTAACTGAGTTAAATGCATTATTTAGGTTCACAAAAACTTTCTTAGGCATTCATTTACATGAACCTATACTGCCTGTACCAGTGTTTGTGATGTTAATTCTCCAGTTACTTAACAGTGATTTTTCATTAATGCTGCTTAATTCACTGGCCTTTACCTTAATGATACTTGCCTTAATTGCGCTTAATAGGTTAATTACTTTACTTAATTCCTCGTCAAGTCTACTTGGTGTTGACCTCGTCCTCGGCTTCCTAGAGAACACTGAGCAGGGTTCAATCATCCTTGCAGACTCCTCATACGTACCTATCCTCTTAGCTAATTTAATTATATCATCCTTATCCATACCTATTAAGGGCCTGAATATCGGTACATTAATGCCCATTGATGCTGAATGCAGGTTGCTTAATGTTTGGCTACTAACTTGACCAAGGGATTCGCCAGTAACTATACCCATGTAATTGCCCTCCACCACTATTGATTCAGCTAACTTATATAGGAATTTCTTGAAGACAATGTTCATGAAGTGACTGTTCACTAAGCCCCTCATGGTGTTTACTAGTTGAGTGCAATCCGCAATCATGATTAGTGGATCGTATCCGAAGACCCAATGATCATAAAGGTACTTAATAATCCTAATTAACCCTATAACATCCACTGGTGGAGCTAGGCTACAGAACAATACATCAACCAAGGCTCCCCTCCTACTCATTAACCAGTACGCTACAGGTGAGTCGAAGCCGCCGGAGACTAGTGCGAGTACCTTACCTCCCTGTGAACCTAAAGGTAAGCCACCTGGCCCATTTATCACTTCATCAAATAGGAAGGCATAATTATCCCTAATCTCCACATATAACTCCACCTCTGGGTTATCTAAGTCAACACCGTTTGAAAATGGATAGAGCGCAGCGCCAACTCGCTTAGCCACGTCAATTGATGTGAATGGGTGGTTACCGGTTCTGCTAACCCTGACTGCGAATTTTCTTCCAGTAACCTTACTACGCCATAGCTCATAGGCAACCGTCGCTATTTCATTAATGTTAATGAAATTGAAGTAGTAGGCTGGTGATGCTGATACAACACCAAACACCCTTGCAGCCATTAATGCAGCATTAATTAGGTCCTCTTTAGGTACGCTTACCAGGATCCTACCCCTAGTTTTACTAATACTGTAGTTCAATATGCCCCCTCTATTCAAGGATTCCTGAATATTCTTAATTAATAGATTCTCCAGTCTAACCCTAACTCTGTTACTCTTCACCCCTATTTCCCCATATCTAACTAGTACAATTGGATTAAGGTTCATTGGGTTCAAGCCTCCAGTGGTGTTAATATTTCTTATTCATGAAGCTGGCTTATGCCGTTGATTACACTTGGTCTGCCCCTAATGTACTTAAGTACAAGTCTTTTAGCCTCCTCAACACCCTTAAAGTCATTAACCTTAGTCCACTTACCTGGTTCAAGCTCCTTATAATGCTCGAAGAAGTGCCTTATCTGGTAAAGTATCACATCAGGTAAATCCTTTATATCCTTCACCATTGAGAACCTGGGATCAACCTTAGTTAACGGTACTGTTATTAACTTATAGTCAAGCCCCTTCTCATCCTCCATGTTCAAAACCCCAACAGGCCTAACATCAACAATAGTGCCTGGTAGGAATGACGCACTACTTATCACCACCGCATCAAGTGGATCACCATCCTCAGTTAATGTACCGGGTATAAAACCATAATTGAATGGGTACGACATTGCAGTGTAGAGAACCCTATCAACAACAAACACTTTATTTTCCTTATCATACTCATACTTAACGTTTGAACCCGCCGGAATCTCAACAACAACACGTAATTCATCTGGTGGATTCCTGCCAGGTGATAGGTTAATAATATCAATCATTACATGAACCAGTAATGTACCCCTTAATAAAGTTTACTTAGTGCACTTTACCATAACCAAGTGTAATAATATATAGATAAATATAGAGATTTAAGGAAAAAGGTATTAACATAAATAAGATAAGTTATTTAAGGTACATTCAATAAACCGCAAGAAAGCTTCCAAATATTGCCCTATAGGCAGTAATGCAGAAGCCTTGATTAGTTAACTTTAAACATTCTATTCCTTTCATCGTAAGCATACGTTACTGGCGGCGTTAATACACCATATATTACTACAATGTTGTCCGGGTTCTTTAGGTTTGAAGCTATATAGCTTACGCTACCACGTCCCTCTTTACCATTAATCCTCCTAATGCTCTTCCTTACTACTGCTCCTTTAACCGTATCTAATGGTACTTTTGTAGTTGGCACGTTCATTTCACTCACCTCAAGTACACCTACAGCAGAGGGGGTTTATATACCTTTCTGGGTTGTCTACAATTACTCGATAGCTTAATGAAGTTGGAACATAGTGTAAATATGATACATTGTATCCTAAGTAATCATTATGATAAAATTTACTTACTTAATTAATCCTTAGGAATTGAAAAATACTGATTTAACCTTAACGTGATTTAAGTCAGATTACTCAGGTGGTATCTCCATGTATGTTGCGGCAATATCAATACCAAGCCTCCTCTTATGTAATAAACGAACAGTGACGTATAATACGATACCTACTATAACTGCTGCTGCCTCAACACCATAGGCTAACCAGTTACCACCCCATATTGATGGGTATTCTAGGAATTGGTAAGTCAAGAAACCCATTACTGCTGCAAAAAGCATACCAGAAATAGCTAATGTTACCCTACTAGGATTCCTAAGACCTATTATGCCAGCCCCCTTAACACCTATTACCACTGCAGCAATGCCAACCGCCATGTAGTATAATAACGCCTCAACAACGGCACCGTATAGTGCTGTGAATGTGCCGTAGAATACTCCGGCAAGGGTAATGAGTATGGAGGTTATTGCTAAGTCGAATAAGTGCGCGTAAACTGGTGAACCAAACCTTGGGCTTAGGTAGGCGAAGAAGCTTGGTAAGACTCTATCAAAGGACATTGCGAACCAGTACCTAACAACAATGATTGCCCCATAGGCTAGTATTGCCAGGTTCCACGTTACTGAACCTATCCCAATAATCCAAGCTAATATAGGGTTACCTGACGCCGCCATGGCTATTGTCCAGTAGTTAACCGTACCGTTTATGTTTGAGTTAGATAAGGCTGCCGTAACGAAGTTAAAGCCTAATGCATAATACATTGCAGTGAAGCCTATTGTTGCGAGAAGCATTGTTAAGAGAGCTGCAGTAGGTACATTAAGCCCCACTGCCCTCCTACCCTTGATTTCAGAGGACATGGCGGGCCCCGCGTTTAACCATGGGTATATGTATATTGCGAAGAAGGGTAGCATCATTATTGTTGGGCCGAGT
>NZ_JAGDXD010000030.1 GCF_023256255.1 Caldivirga sp.
ATAGCCTCAGCCAACGGTGGAATAACACCAGGAGGAGCAAAAGCACCCATGAATAATTGCGTGTTGAATTGTGGATTGAAGCCATCCCAACCCCAGCCAATACCCCAATTATATAGCAGTGAATACGCTGCTGCGGTGTATCTTGGGTCAGTGTAGGGCATGCAATCATAAGCCCACATGGGGTCAATCATGTTCTTCGGGAAGACAGCACCGAAGTCACCCTCAGCAATTGTAACACCAGGTACCCAGTATTCGAACCATGCGAAGTACGCCTTAACCAACTCGTAGTATGTTGATGAACCAGGCTCAGCCGCAGTTATGGCATTCTCCCAATTGGTTAAGTTAATGAGGCCGTAGGTTGAGTTAATACACCAAATAATCGTATTGTTAGGTATTGGTAAGTTAGTGGTTAATGGCTGGCAGTAGTAGCCGACTATTTGATTATCCTGAACCTGAGGCCATGCGAAGGGTGTGGTGGTTGAGCCGGTGAAGTTGGCGCAGAATCCACTTTCATAAACTCCACCAGCCGCGTACTGGGCAATATCGTAGTATATCCATGCTGTATCAACACCACCCTTAGGTGCGCCAGCATACAGCCAGTCGGCTGTGGCACCCATCTTAGTTAAGCCACATGGCCATAACTGTGACCATATACCCGGCTCAAGCTCATAGAACGTGGTTTTAATGCCGAACTTGCTTACCTGCGTTGCAGCCTCTTGATCATCGAGAATCCAGAAGAGCAGTGATGTTGATGATGCGTAAACATTCAGCGTTAGTGGTGTTCCGTTTGGTAGGTACCATTGCCCATTCTTGTAGTATAGGCCCGCTGACTCTAGGAGATCAGCTGCCTTGGTCCAGTTTGGTTGAGTGAAGTTAACAACCATAGCCCTAATATCCTCAGGGAAAGTCAACCAGAAGCCTGCTAAAACATTGGGTGCTGGGGCTGGAACATTAACGTAAACTGGGACATTAACCCAGGATGGGCCGAAGGCTAATGCCGCCTCAGTCCTATTAATAATGTATAAGAACGCCTGCCTAACCTGGGGTATAGTGAATGGGTAGTAGAGTGGTAGGTTAAAGCCAACTATTGAAATATCAGGCATTGTGTAGTAGACGTACCCTGACCTATTGAAGACCGCGTAGTCTGGTGGTGTGGAGAACCATGATGGTATGTAGAAGTCCTTTTCCTTAATAGCCAATGTGAGTAACTGCGTGGCGCCGCCAGATAAGCCAATATATATCCCTATCTTGGGGTAATACTGCCACGTGTGGAATGGTAATATGTTATTCCACTCAGCCAATATGTTAGGTGGATCCAGTTGAATCCATATTTCCGATGGGCTAACACTTGTGACATAGTATGGGCTTAGGCCCCAGTAAGGCATAACCATCTCACTAATATTCCTTTGCCCAAAGGTCCAGGCCTGGGACGCATTCATTGTTTTTAACTCCATTACCACATTCTTCCATACTGGCCAAGGAGTAATAATCCACTCAATGAGAGGCCAGACCCATCCAGTGGCGGTCCAATAATCGAAGTGTATTGATATTGTGTAGTTGTTTAGTACTATTAGGTCCTTGTCTGCGTTTTGGGGCATTAGGTATGGGTAGAACCAGTCGAATGCCTTTACGCCTATGTAGAATTCTGCGTAAACGTCCCATGCTGTGAAGGGTATTGTTGCTGAACCATTAAACCAATACAAGCCACGCCTAAGATGAATAATCAAAGTATGATTATCAGGAATCAAAGTCCAATTCTCAGCCAAAACAGGCCACCACTGACCAGTGGAATCGTCAAATTCAGCCATAGGCATCCAGGTACCAGCCCAGCCGATTAGATTACCTGATGCATAAGGATTCCACCAGGGCGCTGGCCATGGTGTTAATAGGACGTAGTTCCAGGGGAAGGCATCCTCAATGGTGTAGGTTGGGTAAGTTTGCTGTGCATGAGCGATATTTACGCTATACGCGGTAGCTATTATGAGTACTACCGCGGTTACTAGTATGTATGTGGGTATTTTACCCATAATTCAATCTACTAATGTCCTTACTTATAAAATTACTTAACTCATTAATATTGCATAGTGATGCAACTTCTCATTAATTTTCAGTATACTATTATGTATACCATAAGAACCACGTGTTTTGGAAAAAATTAAAAAGACCCTTAGAAGTGATCTGGATTGTGTATAGTACTGAGGCATTGTTACTACTTAATAGTTTACTTAACTCACCCAGGTTAGTTTCCCTAGACTACTACCATTACTCCGATTGGACTGTTAAGGTTTCTGAACTTAACCTTGAGTATAGGGTTTTAAGCAGTTTTGTTGACTCCTCTTCACCATTCATAGTGGAGTACGCCCTGGTGAGGGTTGGTAGTAGGATTGACTTCAAGAGCTTCCTCAAGATCCTGAATAATCATAAGAATGTATTAAGCATTGATGATGTTAAACCCATTAACTCCACCTACCCCAGATTACTCACAATGATTGTTAGGGGGGATTACGCGGACTCCACTAGGTTTAAGGCCCACATCCTTGGTGGTTCAGAAATAGGGTATAGTACCAGTGGTGGTGTTGAACATTGGGTCTTCCTATTCCCAAGCAGTAAGGCTGTGGACATGTTTATAGGGATTATTAGTGGTAATGGTGAAGTAGGTAGAGTAAGGGAAAACTCAGTGAACCCTGAGGATGTGGTAACAGCCATAGTGAGGAGTAAAGTTAAATTAATGTTAAGTAATGATGAGGAGAAGCTATTAAGGATAGCTCATGAGAGGGGGCTATTTGATACGCCAAGGAGGATATCAGTAAGGCAATTGGCTAAGGAACTGGGTGTGAGTGAATCAACGTTATCCAGAAATTTAAGTAAAATAATTAAGAAGATACTCACTACTAT
>NZ_JAGDXD010000031.1 GCF_023256255.1 Caldivirga sp.
CAGTAACCGGTGTGCATGTACCATTAGGCCACTGGAAAGGCCAAGTATCACTACCCTTAACATTAGCGGAAATAGCATTACCAAAAGCCCACCAAGGCCAGCTTAGGGCTTCCCAGGCAGCATAGTACGATGGGGTGAAGGCTGTAGTCCATGATAATGCTGCAACATATTGCCCACTAGGTATTGTAGTACCCCAGTATGCTCCAGCATCCTGAGCTATTAATTTAGCATCTAAACCGAAGGCCTGCATTTGTGTTATGGCTTCTGAAGCCATCGTATCCCAGTCAATCCAGCCACTTGGTGCAAGAACCTCAATTGATAACTCAGTACCATTAGGTAAGTACCAGAATCCATTAATTTCCTTAAATCCTAAACTCTGCATGATTTGGGCGGCGCTTGTAGTATTGTATGTGCATGGTATTAGGAATTGTCTAACGCTTAATGGATATATATCAATGGTCTCCGGTGCCACTGGTTGAGGGTAATAGTTAGGGTAATTTAATCCCCATGCTGCAGCAACAGCGCTTCTATTAAATATCATGCATAATGCTTGCCTGAACTTAATAATATTGAATGGATATACATGAGGGTTAAACGTTATACCCCAACCTGATAGGTCTGGCGCAAAGTATGCGCTGAATCCGCTACTATTCAGTAATGCAACTTGTTTAACAGACATTGATCCACCAGCCCATGTAGCCTTATGGGCAACCATTGCTGCCACATATTGACTACCCGTGAAAAATTCCTCAAAGGTTGGATCATAGTAGTTCCATGATGCTAATGGGAAGAGTGTAAGCCATTCGCTTAAAAGACCCTGGGGTTCTAGGGTTATTTTAAGGCTTGATGTGCTAATGTAGGATAAGTAGTAAGGGAATATTCCCCAATACGGTGTATTCATCCTAGTTATATTTGTTGAATATACTAGTGCTTGTGATGAGTTCATCCCCTGAAGCACCTTAACTACAGACTTCCAGATTGGCCATGGAGTAGGTATACTAGCCGTAATGAACAGTATCCATTCTATTGGTGACCAGGTTTGGAATAAAAACTGTATTGTATAATTGTTAATTACCCTTATAGATTCATCAGCGTATTGAGGCTGCATGAAAGGTGCATATGATTGAAATGCCTTATCCTCAATGTAGAAGTATGCGTAAACATCCCATGCTGTGAATGGTATTGTTGCTGAACCATTAAACCAGTATAAGCCATGCCTAAGGTAAATAGTCAAGATACCGGAGCCATTAGGAAGAAGCTGAATACTCCAATTCCTAGCCAAAACAGGGTAAAACTGGTTATTGAATGGGTTATAAAGTGCCAATGGTGCATAGGTCATTATACTCGTCACAGAGTCCGATGCCAGCGTGTTTGGGTAAAATGGATTGTAAATGGGACCCGTTAGTACTAAGGAACCGTAATCAGCCCATATTATTTGAGGCTTCTGAGCCTGCTGGGGTAATGCAATAATCATAGTAACAATTAGTATTGTTAACGATGCCAGTATTATTAGTTTACGTGTGAGTTTCATACCTGTTCCATGACTTGATATATAATACTTGTTTAAGCATTACTTGCAATTTGTTGCACTCACCTACATAATACTCATTATGTAGTAAATTATCTTTCGTATCGATTCCTTGATTTGCCTATCCACGGTTGACTTATCCTTATTAAGTGCTGCGGATACTTCACTTAAGGTTGCTCTATTTCCTAAATTAAAGTAGCCGAGTTCCCAAGCGTTTCTTAGTGTCTTAAGTTCATTATTAGTCAACGCCAGTTTAATGTAGTCCAATAGATTATTATTCCCAGCTATTACTCTTGCAACATCCCTTATACTTGTGATGTGCTGTATCTTGAAGTTTATTAATCTGCCTATACTTCTTAGTGATTCCTTAAAATCATTAACCTTGTTTAATGGTGCTAGTATTAACCAATCCTGAACCCCCTCATATATTGATGACTTAAAGTAATGTATATTATTCAATATTAGTCTCTCCCTAACGGTATTTCGGTATGGGCCCATGAACCCCACTAGGTACATGTTATCAGTAATTCTCTTCACTAGGCCAACGTCATAAATTAAGCCTCTCTTACTGAGCTTAGTGAAGTACTCATGTATATTAGATCCCTTATCAACCCATTTAACGTTAATTACTTCAACATTGGCGTAATCAATTATTGGGTACCAGGTGGTGCTTATGAAGTGTGCGTTAATCATCCTAGTCCACAATGTCCAATCACCCCTATGTCTAAATTTAAATGATACTAAGGCTAGTTCATTAACCTTGCTTAAACCTTCTGGAATCACTAAAAATCACCCACTAATTCTAAGTAATCACTTATTCTCCTTTAAAGCTTAAGTCATTTACACTCAACTTAGTTCCCCCCATCACTGTTTTCATACATTATGCGTGATATACTTAAAAACAAGTATTATCCAGCGTCCTTGATGATTAGGAGCATTGATGTGGAGGGATTACCTAAGGCTGGTCCATATTCTCACGCAATAGTTGCCAATGGATTAGTCTTCGTGTCAGGGCAGTTGGGTACTATTCCAGGTAAGGATTTGTCCTTTGAGGAGCAGTTCAGGAATGCTGTTGGTAAAATTAGTAAAATACTCACTGAGGCTGGTTCATCATTGGATAATGTCGTTAAGGTCACTGTTTACTTGGCTGATGCCAAGTACTTTGATGTAATGAATAAGCTATTCAGTGAGTACTTCAAGAGTAGGCCGGCTAGAACCACAGTTGTTACAGGTATGATTGATTCCAGGGCATTGGTTGAAGTGGATGTAATCGCTGTTGTTAGTAAGTAGTTGAGTTATTCAAATCCCTTATAGCCCTGTGTTAAAATTCCCTTGATGCCTGGCTTAATGATAGTGTATTTTTCACCAATTAAGTCATCGATAAGGTTTTCATCAATTTTAAGTTCCCTGGCGTAATCCATGAGCACAGGCTTTAATTCCCTCACCTCATCCTCAGTTAACTCCCTATAATCGGCCATTGGCCTTGGTACATGACTAACTTGAAGAACCCTATTCAACCATTCATTAAGCGTGTCCTCAGGGTAACCCTCCTCCCTTAAAGCCTCAGTTAGTACTCTTATTTCATGCTTTGATGGTGCTAAGCCAACCTTACTGTAATCCACCTTACCTCTAACGTATATTCTACCGCCAACCATACCACTCCCTACGTAGTTACCCGTTAACTCAGCCTCCTTACCAGCCCTATAGGCGTCAATACCTAGAACCATTATGACTCCGCCAGCCATGTACTCGCCCAGGTAGTCATCAACCCTACCACCAATGATTAAGTATGGTCTCTTACTGGAGTATTCCCTCATCTGTACCCCAACCCTATTACCAGCATTACCCCTAACGAATATTTTACCACCTTGGAGGGTTTGCCCAAGAACATCCCTTGCATCACCGTGGATAATAACCTTACCATCATGCATTGTGTCAGCCACATCATCTTGAGCATTACCGTAGACTACGAACTCAACGCCATTATTTAAGTTGGCTAATGCATTACCTGGTGTACCATATATCTCAACTCTAACATCCTTAAGCTTATACCTAGGTAGGTTAACGCCTATGAATCTCTGGCCATTAACGTTAATTACCTTAACAAGCCTACTTCCGTTCATAATCCTCCTAAGTATCTCCTCATTAATCTCCCTATAATCTAGGCCCTTAGCATTAATGGCGTCTCCATCACTTTGCCTTGGGAATGACCTAGTGGGGAAGAAGACATCCAATTGCTCCTTAGGCCTACCCCATGATACTACCCCCCTCTTAAGGGACACTATTAAGTAACCACCGGGTGCTAGGGTCCAGACCCTTGCGTTAGGTGAAATTGCCCTAATTTCAGCCTCCTCACTGGCGGCGTAGTAGTATTGTCCATCGTAACCAACAACCACGGGCCTTAGCTTAAACCTATCCGCTAAGGCTATTAGGTACACGTCATCCGCATGATGCATCAGCATTATTATGGTGAAGGGTCCATCGAGCCTAGCCCACCTGTATTCGTTAAGTAGCCTTATTAACCATGGATCAGTAATACCCCTGAGGGATGGATTAACCAGTACCTTAACCGCAGTTTCAATATCCAACCCAATAACCTTAACTAGGTAATTAAATATGTAGGCCACTGCCTCACTATCAGTGCCAACAAGCCCCCTAACCCCCATGGTGGTTCCTAGGTGCACTGCGTTAACTCCATAGGAGCTTAATTCACCATTATGGACTATTGCAGTATCGTTTAATGCAAAGGGATGTGACCAGTAAGGTAAGTGACCTGGTGAGTTCGTTGGGAATCTCGTGTGCGCTATCCATGCGTCTGCCTCATAATTATTGACACCGTATACTTTAGCCACCTCATCAGGGTGTCCAATACCCTTGAAGACTGTTATATGCCTTCCCCAGTAGTAAACCCTACCTATTCCTCCTAGTTCCCATAACCTATCGTTAATTATGTTAATTAGGTCATCGACATTACCATCCACACCCTCCAACTCATACTCAGCATCAATCACTTTACCAACCTTACCCTTAACCCTAATGTTAGTCACCTTCGCTCCACTAATGCCTAGGTGTTCGGTGATGAGGTTTTCAACGTCATTGTAGTATTCATTAACGGCAAATAACCCAACCCTATACTTACCATGCCCATTAATCCTCACTGCAGCGTAGCCTGCCCCTAGCCCAACACCCCTGTACTTGACTGTGCTTATTGCCTCAACTACATCACTGCCCCTTATGCTTGGGGCATTACCTGCCCTAATGATGCCTAGTATTCCGCATGATGATGGGTAATGATTTATAATTACCATTCTCCAGCCACCTTAACCTTAAGTAGTTCCTTAACCCTTGGGTCAAGGGTCCTTAACAGTTCCCTATTGCCAATGATTGTTGAGTAGTAGGTATACACGCCTGCCGCCCCAAGGAGCTGAGCCATCTCCCTCCTTAAGCCGTTAATGATGTTTATCAGTTTATCCTCAAACCCATCCACTGTGACTGCCTTACCTATGATTGAGCTCACCTCAACTGCATCGGCGCCTAATGCAGCCAACTTAACCGCATCCCCTGAGCTCCTAAGGGATGTCATGTGAATTATTACATCTACACTATATCTAATTCCCCTCCTCCTAAGTTCAAGATCCGCATTAACCACTGATACCTCTGGGTCAACCTCACCACTTAAAGCATCATCTATTATGATGCCTGAGATTTGGCTTAAGTAGGGTTCAATGGGCTTAATTGGGTCTAGTAACGGTGGTAACCTGATGTATATTGGTGAATCATACTCATATATAGTCTTCATACTGCTTAAGTCACTTAAACTAAGCACTAATGCGCCAATTCCCCTAATCCACCTATCCCACATGGTTCTTGAGGAATGCTTGCCTGATGGGTTACTAAACCCATATAAATCTATGGCTATATCCATTAGGTGCGCCACAAATTTAGCTCTCTCAATTTGTTCAGGGCTCCAATTAGTAAGTGGCCTAATTATTAATGGGGCTGACATTTGTAGTCTCCCTCCCGCCAAGTAAACTGACATGTCTATGTCCTCCCTATAGGGGTCTATTGATGGTTTCGTAACCTGAGCCCCATCCAACCTAAGCCAATCAATGAGTCTCTTAGGTGGTTCAACCTCAGGAGGCCCTGTACTACCCATGCTGCTTATCACCACATCCCCCTTCTTGGCTAATTGACTTGCGTATATTGAGTAATCAGGTGTCCATACTGAGCCATTGTTCTTTAACGGTAACTCGCTGGTGCAGTCTCCTGCAACATCAAGTATCTTAGCTAATTCACTGGTGATGCAGTATCCTTTAAGTAAATCCCTCCTCCCAACAAGCTCCCTTACGTTCCCTAAGCCCAGATTATCGAGGATTAACCCCAACTCCGCTTGGAACGCCTTGAGGTAATTTATGACCGCCCTCTTGGCTAAGTCATGGTCAACCACCACTGAGCCATCAGCCAACCTACTGGTTATGCCGGCTGGGCAATTGCCGGTATGGCATGTCCTAGCCATGATGCAGCCCATTGAGTTTAACACTGATGTACCTAAGGCAACAGCATCAGCGCCTAAAGCCATAATCTTAGCCGCATCATCAGCTGACGACACTCTACCCGAGGCTATTACCGTGAACCCATCCCTAAGCCCCTCCCTCCTAAGCATCTTATCCACAGAGGCTATAGCCAACTCTATGGGTATACCCACGTTATCCTTAACAACCTGCGGCGCTGCCCCTGTCCCGGCTCCATGCCCATCAATAATTACTCCATCAGCACCCATTCTAGCTATCCCAACCACAATGTAAGGCGCATAATTAGTGGCCGCTATTTTAACAAGGACCGGCTTACCTGTAGCCTCCTTAAGCGCATCAATCCTCTGCTTAAGGTCCTCTATTGAGTATATGTCGTGGTGGGGGGCTGGGGATAGGGCGTCAACACCAATTGGTATCCTCCTAACCATTGAAATGGGCCCAGTCACCTTATTACCAGGCAAGTGACCACCTATGCCGGGTTTAGCCCCTTGCCCAATCTTAATTACGATACCTAACCCCCTCATTAAAACATCTATGTCAACCCCAAACCTAGCTGAGGCCCATTGAACAAATATCCTCCTATGCTTAGCAACATCAGGGTGAAGACCCCCCTCACCCGTCCCAGCCACTAGGTTGAGTTCATCAGCAACCTCAGCAACAACAACGTTAGGTACCCCTGAGAGCGAACCGAAGGACATGTCGCCGATGTATATTGGCGCAGCCAACTCAATACCACTAATGCTTGTTGTTAAGTCTGAGCTGTAGGTTTCATCACCATGCAGCACCACCTCATCCTTACCGAAACTTAACCTATCAAGGATCCTGTAGGCCCTTACTCCCCTCCTGAATATCCTAATGGGCCTTCCTGACACTGCCATTTGCCTAATCTCCTCAACAACGCTACTGCTCCAAAAGTCCCTTGTATAATCTTTATTGAGTATTTTAAGAAAACTATTTATAATCCTTACATTATCAAGGCGCTCTACGTAATGCACAGTAGGCTAACTAATAGGGTATATTTAAGCATTACCCATAGGGATAATTTTCCTTGCATATTGTATAGTGCAAGTGAAAAACTTGACATAGTATATAGAATCAGTTTAATAGCATGAACTTGACGCATATAGGGCCCAGGTATTATATAGTTTCTTGAGTTAACGTGCCGAAGCCTTAAATGCATATTGGGTGAACCTCATGGTTGATCATTTTCCATCCATTGAAGATAAACCTACCGTACACCCTCCGTCCACTTAGAATTATAGGTAGCCAAAGGGAATCATCCTCCCACATTGAATTAAACGGTATTTCACCCACATTAAACCATATTGGTTCAGCCTCATCGCTTTCCCTTAGCTCACCCTCGTAATCATTTGCTGTGAACACGTGGACGAAGTGAATTGACTCAACGTTACCATTATCGTAGTTCCAGAACTCAAGTAGCCCCATCCACTTCAATTCCCTTGGCTTAACCCCAATCTCCTCAATGCATTCCCTAATGGCTGCGTTATAAATGTCCTCATTACTCTCAACCTTACCACCAACTCCATTAAAGTAACCGCTACCTAACCCCCTCTTCTTCCTTATTAGCAATACTTTACCATCCTTAATTATGTACAGTAGCGTCTCAAGAAATATCATGGATTTTAGTGCGTGCAGTTGGATTATTAAGGGTTAGTGTATTAGGGCTTGTGACTGACTTATTAATTAAATAAGCCCTCATTTAGGCGACATTAGGAAAGGTTTATATAGAAGCGGTTTTAAGGGCACGTATGAGTCAGCAGGCCTACATTGCCCAGATAGGTGGAGTCCCTGTACTAGTGCTTAAGGAGGGGACGCAGAGGGCCTTTGGTAAGGAGGCTCTTAGGATAAACATAATGGTTGCCAAGGCAGTGTCAGAGGTCATGAGGACAACCCTAGGGCCTAAGGGTATGGATAAGATGCTTATTGATAGTCTAGGTGACATAACGATAACTAATGATGGTGCGACAATACTTAATGAAATGGATGTACAACACCCAATAGGTAAACTCCTGGTTGAGATAGCTAAGACGCAGGATGACGAGGTTGGTGATGGTACAACCACCGCAGTGGTGTTGGCTGGGGCGCTGCTTGATGAGGCTGAGAAGTTAATTGAGAAGAACATTCACCCAACAGTCATAATATCGGGCTTCAAGAAGGGGCTTGACGCTGCGATCCAGTACTTAACTAAGATAGCGATCCCAGTGGATAGGGATAACATTGATGTACTTAAGAAGGTGGCTGCAACGTCAATGCATGGTAAGATTAGTGAAACCGTTAAGGATCAATTCGCTGAACTGGCAGCTAGGGCTGTTTCAATGATTAAGGAGCAGAGGGGTGATAGGTGGATTGCCGACCTGGATAATGTTCAATTAGTTAAGAAGCATGGAGGCAGCCTACTTGATACACAGCTTATTCAAGGTGTAGTTATTGATAAGGAGGTGGTTCATGCTGCAATGCCTAAGAAGATCACTAACGCTAAGATAGCCCTACTTGATGCACCACTTGAGGTTGAGAAGCCTGAGATTGATGCGGAGATTAGGATTCAGGACCCAACCCAGATTAAGGCATTCCTAGATGAGGAGGAGAACATCCTAAGGGGCTACGTTGATAAGCTTAAGTCAATAGGCGCCAACGTAATATTCACAACTAAGGGCATTGATGACATAGCCCAATACTACTTAGCTAAGGCCGGTATTATGGCTGTTAGGAGGGTTAAGAGGAGTGACATTGAGAA
>NZ_JAGDXD010000032.1 GCF_023256255.1 Caldivirga sp.
TAAACCAATACAAGCCACGCCTAAGATAAACAGTCAAAACACCAGAACCATTAGGAAGAACTTGAACACTCCAATTATCAGCTAGTAGTGGCCACCACTTACCATTAAGTGTATTGTATGCTGCTAATGCTGTCCATGTTTCAGCACGGCCCATTAAATTGTCTGGGTCATATGGGTTCCAGACTGGTACACCTGGGGCGTAAACTATAGTTGTGGGTATAGCAGCCGTTATTTGAGTCTGTTGGGCATAAACCGCTTTAACGGATAGTACTAGGAGTGCTATTAAAACTAGTAATAAACCATAGGCTACTTTAACCCCCATTGAACCATGACTTTTACTTAACATGTGCTCACCAGACTAATAGGTAATTACTTCTGCCTAATAAGGTCATATTCAGACGATGTACAATGCTAACTATAATGTATCTAAGGTGGTATAATAATTGAGTTTAGCTGAGTTTAATTGTGTTTAATTTAAATTTACATTATTGCATTAGGGGTTGAATAGATGCTATATTATTAATATTAAGTATCCTTTGGTGGAGTTAAGTTATGGGGACTAGGTGGGTAATCCTTATTGTAGCAGTAGTAGTCATTATTTGCGTGGGGTTACTTATCATTATGCGCATTACCTCGCCTTTAGGGGAAACTATGGTTTCGAAGCAACACACCTACATTGTGATGGAGTATAAACCCTTCTTCCCATCATACGGATTATCCAGTGAGGCAGTACCGTTGACTGCCTACTGGAGTAATACATCAGCGATTATTGAACAGGAGGCGTTATGGTTAAGTTGGGCTGGTGTTGATGCGATTTTAATTGACTGGAGTCCAGCAACAATGGTTAATAATATTACGTGGATTAATTGGCTTTACATTGACCATACCACGCAGTTACTTGAGGTTTACCATGAAATGGACTTAGCCCACTTACCCCACCCTAAGGTCATTATCCTTGTGGGTATTGATAATGGGCCGCATAGGGCTAGTATCCAAGTCTTAAACTACATACTTAACTGGATATATACGCACTATGTTGAGAACCCTGATTTAAACAGTTCACTATTCTACTATGATGGTAAGCCAGTCCTAGTTATGCTTGACGGTAGCTTCACTAACCACACGTTTAAGGATCCTAGATTCACAATATTCTTCATGGGCTTTCACCTTGAGAATATTATGAATGCGCCGCCGTGGAAGCCTTACCACGGTAATCCATGGTGTTACTGGAGTTGGATGGATGGTATTTTAACGCCGGTGGTTGTGCATTGTAATGGTTCATCATTAGCTGTTACTGTTTCAACAGCCTTCTTCCCAGACATTAAGCCTAATGATGTTGGGTGGACTGCGCCGGGTGCTGTGGGTAGGGAGAATGGTGCAACTTTGATTCAGGAGTGGGTTATCCCAATGATCTATAGGCCTAGATTCATAATTGTGAGTGACTGGAATCAATTCTCCGGCGAATGCCTACACTCAACTGGACCCTACCTAGATCAGTATAGTCCAGAGTATTCGCAGGATATTGAGCCAACGTTTCTAAACAGTACAGGATGCATGAGTAAGTGGCGGGGTGGATGGGGGTATTATTACCTTGTGCTTTTGAAGGCATTAATAATGCTTTACAGTGGTGAGACACCTAATGCAACCATTATGGCTATTGCTTACCCACTGAATAATTACACGATATACACGCAGCAGTCATCAGTATTAAATACCACAAAAAATTATATTGTGTTAAATGGCTACATTATGCCCATTAGGTGGGCTTACGTTGGTAAGGCTCCAAGTAGCTTCACCGTAATATTGGATGGTAAGGTCATCGCCACTAACCTTACTGCAACATGGTTTATGCTTAACTTATATAATTTACCTAAGGGTTGGCATACAGTGAAGGTTATATCAAATGGTGCTATAACATACTTCAACCTAACGGAGGCCTACTATGAGTTAGTTAATGCCTCCAGTAGGCCATTGCCCTGTGAAGCTGAGGTTTCATTCTACTATGCAGGCTAATGGGTGGTAAGTATGGTTAAGGGTACTGTCATTAGGTTGAAGCCAATTGAGTACGCTGATCCTGAGACTAAGGTTCAGGTTATTAACCTTACAGGCGATTTGGGTGGGTCAAGGCATCCATACTTTACTCAGAATTTATTCACGAGAGGTGGTGAGGCCATGGTTATTTCCTCAATGGTTAAAGGTGAGTGGCAACTCTTCCTACTTAGGCTTTACGATAATGAGGCCATTCAATTAACAGAAGACCCTGGAGGCACCCCACCCAGTAAGCCTTGCCTAGACGCTGTACATAATGTCATCTACTACTGGGTTAAGGGTGGTGTACTTAAGAGGATTCATATAGATGACTTAAGCGATGAAATCATTTATAAAATACCAAGGAACTTTAATGGATCAATACTATCCTGTTCAAACGACGGCAACTACATAGCCTTTGCCTACAGCGAAGTGTTTAAGGATAGGTTCAGTGAATTTCAGGTTAGGGAAAGCTTCAAGTTAAATATGTTCCTTAAGCCCAGGAGCATTATAATTAGGCTTAACACTGCAAGGAATGAGTCCGACGTTATTTGGGGTGAGGATGAATGGATTACTCACGTTAACATTAACCCGATTGACCCTAACGTGATCCTATTTAATCATGAGGGACCCTGGTACTTGGTTCAGAGAATGCATATTGTTAAGGCTGATACCTATGAGTATTGGCCACTATATGTGCAGAGGCGTCTCATTGAGATGGTTGGCCATGAATTCTTCACGAATGATGGACGCGTAATTGCACAGTATGGTAAGCGTTCAAGGCCAGGTAGTGGTAATTGGGTTTACTATGACATGTTCATTAACATTGATGGGTCAGATTTAAGGTTATTTAAGTACCCAGGCCCTAAGCCAGGGCACATAAAGGCTAATAGTACGGCTAAGATGGCTGTTGGGGATAGGGGTTACTTAACTGGTGATTTTAAGGATGGGGACAAGTACATAGCCTTAATTAAATATAATGAGGTTGAGCTTAAGGTTGATATGACATTACTCTGCAGGCATGATTCATCATGGACTAATGATGCGCACCCCCACCCAATATTTACACCAAACGACGAATACGTGGTCTTCACTTCAGATAAGGGTGGGAAACTGAACGTATACCTCTGTAACGTTAAGGATAGGGTTAAGGAATTGGGATGGTTATGATAATGTTACTTTAATTTTAAGAATAACTCAGCCACAGTCCTAGTGGCTAACTTGGGTCTCCTATCCCTAGTGTATAATCCTTTAGTATTCAGTATCACTCTCCTTGGGTTCTGTGGGGTCCTGAAGTCTGCGTAGTTCCATATGTGTAGTCCCCTTACGTATGGTTTCTTTGCTAATTCCTCAATGTACCTTCTTAGGAATAATTCCTGGTACTCCTCACTCCACGCTACTGGTGGTTCATGGTGTAGTCCAGGATACCCCTCTGCCCCGAATTCCGTTATTATTATTGGCTTATCCGGTATCATTGAGTGAACCTTCTCAATAAGCTCAATAAGCCTACCCACGCCAGCCTCAACATCACCAGTCTCACTATACCAGCCAAAGTAGGTGTTTAGGGCTAGTGCATCACCTAGGCCTAGCGCCTTATCCTCAAGGTGCCTATGTGAAGTGTATATGACTGGCCTAGTTGGGTCTAGGCCCTTAACATGCTTAATTAACTCACCTAGAAACACCCTAGCCTCATCAATAGTGCTGTTTGGTTCATTAGCAACACTATACATGACTACGCTTGGCCTATTCCTATGCTGCCTAACCATCTCACTAATAACCCTCTTAGCCTTCTCCAAGTAGGCCGCATCCTTGAAGTGAATATCCCTAAGCCCAACAAGCGGTGCCTCTAGGATTACCAGCATCCCGAATTCATCAGCTAAATCAAGGTGGGCGTTGGAGTATGGGTAGTGGCTTGTCCTGAAGGAGTTCGCGTTAAGCCTCCTCATGTTGTAGAAGTCCCTTATTAAGACTGGGCCAGGTAGGGCTCTGCCGAATATTGGGTAATCCTCATGCCTACCGAAGCCCTTAAGGAATATTGACTCACCGTTAAGGTAGAATCCACTTGGCTTAACCTCAAAGGTCCTGAAGCCAACTCTCTCAATAACCTCATCAACAGCATCACCACCCGTAATTAACCTAACACTCAACCTGTAGAGCGTTGGGTGCTCAATGGACCATGATTCAACACCCTTAACGTAATCCTCAAAAGACCCCCCAGAAGCCCTACTGTAAACCACTGAACCAGACTCATCGGTAAGCTCAATGCTTAGGCTATAGGGCCTACTGCAGTTTACAGTTGGCTCAACCCTAAGGTAACCATCATGCCTAGTAACAACTATTAAATCATCGATGAAGCAGTCACGCGTGAACTCAAGGTAAACAGGCCTATGAATACCACCGTAGTGGAAGAAGTCGAAGTATGTTGAGTTCAAGCCCTCCCCGGGTGGTATGTTAGTTGGCCTTAACGTATTATCAATCTTCACGGTGATCCTATTCCAGCCACCATAATTCAGCCTAGGTACCTTAAACTTGAACATCGTGAATGAACCCTCATGATCACCAAGGTACTCCCCATTAACCCAAACCCTAGTTAAGTAACCAGCACCCTCAAATACAAGCCATGGTGTTAAGCCATTAAACTCCCTAGGCACGTGAAAATCATACTCATACCAAGCAACACCAGAGTACTGATCCCAATCGGGATTCTGCTCATTCCAACTAGCCGGCACATAAACCCTACCGGAAGCCTCAAAACCCCTAAACCAACCACCAGACTCACCAGCATCACTCGGATCAAGCCTAAAACCCCAAAAACCACCTAACTCCAACCTAAACCTAACACCAACAACCATGATTACTCTGGAGTATAGGCAGGTTTAAAGTATTGAATGAGGATTCTTAGTTTACCTCAGAATACGGTTAACTTAGGTTGACTGGACTAGTAGGCTTTGGAAGAGGAGAGGTTATAGGTGATTTTTAAGGTAGGTGAGTTTTCATTGCTTAATGGATTATTATTTACCGCTTTCAGTTACTTTAAGTAACATTATTAACGGTATATAACCTTTAAGGCCCTAATAATTATGCAGCATTAATGCAGGTATGTGATATAGCGCTTAGAGATTGAAACCTTGCTTATGGACGTTTAGATCCTTGGACTTAATATAAAGTATTATTAATCAAAGTAATATTTATTAGCATATTAATATAATACTATTGAAATACTTGGTAATGATGAGGTATCGTACAATTGTATTAATACATATTTATAAATCACTACTGCTACTACTTAATGATGAAATCAATAATAGTAGCTCTAGGGATGTTAACTTTAGCAATAGTGTTATCTAGTGTAGTTTATGCACAAGAGTTCACCGCCATTAATTCACAGTCATCAACCTACATTTACTCCCCTGGAATACCTGTATGGAATCCTTACACTCCAGGTAATTTAATTGGTACTTTAGGTACGTGGATGCCTATGGCTCTCTATAATCCTATTACTAATGAGTTTTGGCCTGTTTTGGCTAGGAATTGGAGTATTCAGCTTCTTCCTAATGGTTCAGGTGTCTTTACTGTTTACCTTAGGAATGATGTTTACTGGTTTAATGGTACTGCAGTAATGCCCTTCACTGCCTGGGACGTTTACACAGAATTCTACATTGGCGTTAAGGTGTTTAAGTACTTTTACCCATTCATGCAGCCCCAGTACGCTGATGAAGATGTTAGAGTAATAAACAACTACACAATACAATTCCTATTCCAGAAGTGGAGCCCCACTGAATGGATTTTCATACTTACAACAGCAATATCAACACCATATGAGGCTTGGAAACCCATAGTGGATAAGCTTAAGACAGTTAGTGCGGCGCAGGCCTTAACTTATGCTAATAATGTAACTGAGTTCGTTCCACCATACTGGAGCCTATACCCATATTACTTAACGTTCATCAGTACTAACACTATGGTTGAGAAACTTGAGCCAATGTACTTTAACGGCATACCCCTATTGGCTACTTGGGTTAAGATATTCCCATTCAACACCTTTAGTTATTACCCAGAGGTTGATTCAATATTCCCTGGTGGTAATACTCAAGATTTAGCCCTTGAAATTGCCGGTAAGTCTAATTGGGGTTATGTTGGTTTAAGTTCATCCCAGATTCAGACCGTCATGCAGCATGGTTTCGAGAACATTAATCTATATGCGTACTCCACGTATGGTATTGCAATTAACCCCTATAACTTCCCGACAAACAACATGTGGCTTAACTTAAAGTTTAGGCAAGCATTACTGTATGTCCTAAATAGAACTGCCATAACTGCTTCATGGGGTTTACCCGGTGTACCGAATTCATCATGGATAATGCCAATGTGGCATAATACACCTAGCCCAGATTACATATTTAGTACTTTCCCACAATCCGTGCGTAGCCTTATAGTTACGTTTAACGTTAATTGGAGTAAGGCTGCTGAAATACTTGAGAGTGCAGGATTCTATGAGAAGAATGGCCAATGGTATACACCAAGTGGCCAACCAATAACAATGACGTTAATGGCCCCAGCCCAGTTCACTAACCAAATGACCTCCATGTCGACTGCAACAGTAGAATTAACTGAGTTTGGAATACCCACTAAGCTACTTGGTGAGGATGTAGCCACGTATCCTAGTAGAATCTTAATTACTGGTGATTACCAGGCAGCGGATTACTTCGGTCCTGGGATTGAAAGTTACTACACAGGCTTCACATCATGGGTTAATCCATTTGACAGCAACCTATTCATAAACACTTCACTTGCCTACCCATTCCAGTGGCCTAACGGTACATGCACACCAGTAAGCCTGCCTTCGCTTCAATTACCCAATGCAACATTGGTAACGTGCATTAATAGTACGTTAGGTTGGATTAATGTGAGTAACTTGGAATTAGTGTACTATGCAGCTACACCAGGGAGTAAAGAGTATGAGGTTGCGACGGAAGTATTATTCGCATGGTGGCAATACTTCGTACCTCAGATAATGTGGGGTGAGAAGCTTGAGCCTCAGCAGGTTGATCCACACGTCTATGATATTGATTGGGCTTATAAATGCTCTAATGCGCCGAGTGTTCAAATGCCTATTGGTCCAGCTAACCTATTCGCTCAATTCGTAATAATGCCACCACAGCAGATTATTGGGCTACAGGCTGGTGTTTGGATGCCTGGTCCATTATTCTTCGGCGGCATCACCCCACCCGGCGTAATACCTCCCTTAGCTGAGGCCATGCTTAATGGCTCCCTATGGACTAAGTACGCAAACTACGCATCCTTCCTAGGAGTATCACCAGGCAGTTTCAACATGGCCTGCATAGCCTCATACTTCCACACAACGTACACTCCAGTGACAACCATGACCACTTCAACTACAACAACCACTACTACAACAACCACTGCCGTAACAACAGCCACCACCACAGTCACTTCAACAGTCACATCAACAAGCACATTAACAACCACAACAACAGCAGTAACAACAGTAACCGTGACTAAGCCAGTAGTATCAACAACATTAATAGCAGGAATAATAGTAATAGTCATAGTAATAGCAGCAATAATAGCACTAAGAAGAAGATAAGTATTTTAGTCCTGCTTAAAAATCACTAGAAATTATTTTCTTCTTCACTTGTTTAGGGATTTGAGCTAAGGTTTAAGAGTTATTGTCCTCAATGTTAAATAGTGTTCTTATTATTTTGTTTAAACTGTTCCTTATGTATTCATCTAATGTAGCCTTGGATAGGCCTAATTCTTTAGCTAATTCATCAAGCTTAATTCTCCTAGGAATCTCAAAGAAGCCTCTTCTGTATGCGTGCCTCATTATTCTTAACTCTCTGGGGCTTAGGAGGAGCAGTGCTTTACTCATTACCGCTGGCATTAAATCATTAATGTTAATTTTATCTACATTAACGTGATTGACATTACCGTTCCTACTAATCATGTCTATGAATGCTGATGTTGATGATTTACTTGGGAAGATGAAACCCCAGTGTTCAATACCGTTCTCGTAAATTGCCTTAACCTCAATGCCGCCTAGGACATGGGCCATGTACCTTGTACTATCCCCTGCATCACCCTTAAGTACAATTTGAATATTCTTGGGATAACCGTAGTTAAGCGGCTTAATGCCTAAAATAGCCTTAATGTTCCTATGCCTACTAATGATATTCATGATTCTCCTTAAATCAGCCTTACTCCAAACCTTTAAAACAGCAAACTCAAGTACGTAATCCCTGGATGCGTCAACATACGTGTTAAACACATTGAAGGTGTGGTCAATATCACTAGTTTTAATTGTCCAATCAGTTAAATGCTCGTAATCAAATTCAATATAATTATACTCACTTCTCTTAGTGAATAACCACATGTTTAATTAAAATCTTAAGGCTTTAATTAATTTTTCTACCTTAATAATTATTAAATAGAACCATTAGCATTAAATAGGAAGTTAAGGGAGGATTCAGTTAAGACATTGTGTGAGTAAAAATTACCTAAAAACCAAATTCGGTACTCCTTCTATAGAGAAGTGAACCTATTATTGTTGTTGCAAGAACCATTATTAGTATTAAACCATAATCGCTTAGGTCCAGTATGCCGCTTGATAAGCCGATTGAGGCAATCACTAACCCCATTTCACCCCTAGGTATCATACCTAGTGATGCGGTTAATGCACCTATTGGGTTCCTTAACTTAACGTAGGCGAATGGGTAAACCCCAATCATCTTGGCCGCAATAGCTAATGCTGAGACTATTAAGGACTGGGTAATGACTGTTGCATTAGTTATTACCCTGAAATCCATCTGGAGACCTATGGTTATGAAGAATATTGAACCAAATATGGCTAGTAAAGCATCAATTGATGCCCTAACCCTACTTGCCTCCTTACTTTCAGCCACCGCCACGCCAGCTATGAATGATGCTATGACTGCTGAGAAACCTAAGGATACCATTGAAACCACAAACCCAAAAAGCACTATGAGTGATGCGTAAACCATTAAGTACTCATTAATCCTATTAAGTAGCCTGGGTATTACTATTATTGATGATGCTAGGAAGATTACCCAAAGTATCAATATTTTAATGACGCGGAGCGTGAACCCCATCATTGAGTCGGCATTAGGGCTAGCGTATAATGAGGAGAGCAGCATGAGTGCAACTACGTCGTCCATTGAGGCAGCGGCTATGAGTACACCTGTGCTTGGGAGGGAATGAAGCCTCTCCCTCTCAATGATGTTAGCAACCACAGCTAGGCTGGTGGGTGCCGTTGATAAGGCTATGAAGGATGCTGCACCTTGGCCAATGCCAATGCTGCTAACGTACCAGTAGACAATAATGTAAGGGACTAGCGCACCGGCTATAGCAGCCATTAACCCAAGTAACCCACCCTTCCTAAGTGAGGATAATCCGTGCTCAAGCCCTGAAGCAAAGAGAAGCAGTATTACTGAGAATTCTGATAGGAATATGACGTAGTTGTTTATTGAGAATAAGTTAACGTGGAATAGGGTGTTAAGGACCCCACCCAGTGCATAGGGGCTTAGGGCAATGCCAGTCAGTAACTCAGCCACAATGCTTGGGTACTTGTACTTGGCTAGTATTAGGCTGAGGGATTCTGCAGTGGTCACTAGTATTGAGAATTCCAGTAGTGTTAAGTATATTGATCCAACAACCATTACGTAACCGGCTTATAATAAGTCTTTAAAGCGTAATCCCACTTAGCTCGTTGAGGAAAGCTTTAACCGTCCACAGCTTAACCCTAATCATGGCTACTGATGCGGCTGAATTATTTAAGGAGGCGTTAAGCCTATTCCCAGGCGGCGTTAATAGTCCGGTTAGGGCAATGAAGCATCTGCCGACTCCACTTATTGTTAAGAGGGCTGAGGGCGCATTCCTCTACACGATTGAGGATGCTAAGCTTATTGATTACTGCATGGGCTTTGGCCCCCTAATCCTAGGGCACAGGCACCCCACCGTCCTTGAGACTGTTAGGAGGGCCCTTGAGGATGGGTGGCTTTACGGTGCATTAACAAGTAATGAGGTTGAGTTAGCTAAGGAAATTAGCAGTAACATGAGGAGCGTTGAAATGATTAGGTTCGTTAACACTGGCACTGAAGCAGTGATGAATGCTGTCAGGTTGGCTAGGGGGTTTACTGGGAGAAAGTACATTGTTAAATTCGAGGGTAATTACCACGGCGCATTCGACTATGTCCTAGTTAAGGCGGGAAGCGGAGCGGCTACCTGGGGTGTTCCAACAAGCGCAGGTATCCTTGATGACGCCGTGAAGTACACCCTAGTAGTCCCCTATAATGATGTTGAAGCCTTGGAGAGGGTTTTCAGGGAGCATGGAAGCGAAATAGCGCTACTCCTAGTGGAGCCTATAGCAGGTAACTATGGTCTAATAATACCAGAACTGGGGTTCATTAAGGCAACGAGAGAATTAACTGAAAGGTATGGAGCGCTACTCCTCTTCGACGAGGTCATAACCGGGTTCAGGGTTGGATTAAGTGGGGCACAGGGCTTATTCAACATTAAGCCGGACTTAACCACGCTGGGTAAGATAATTGGGGGAGGGTTCCCAATAGGCGCCTTTGGGGGTAGGAGGGATGTAATGAGTATGGTTACTCCCCAGGGCCCAGTCTATAATGCAGGTACCTTTAATGCTCACCCAATATCAATAATAGCTGGGTTAACCACCATAAGGGTGATTAAGGGTGGTGGGGTTTACGAGGTTGCTAATGAGGCTGCTGAGAGGGTTTCCAAGGCAATACTTGACTCGGCCTCAAGAAGCGGCTTCAACGTGGTGGTTAAGAGGGTGGCTTCAATGTTCCAATTCTACTTTAAGAATGGTGACGTGAAGACCCCTGCGGATGTTAGGGCAAGTGATGAGAAGCTTTACCTAGCCTTCCACAGGGAGGCGTTAAGTAGGGGTGTTTACTTCACCCCAAGTCAATATGAGGTTAACTTCACCTCAGCGGCTCATAGTAGGGATGTGGTTGATGAAACCATTAGGGTTATTGAGGAGTCATTCAAGGCTCTTAAAACCCAAATCCAATAACCCAGAAACACTTATTAAGCTTACTCAACACATGCCCCGTGTCAACGGGTGAGGTTAAGGCAAGGTACTACACTTTAGCCTCAGTATCAACAATGCTTGCATGGGGCCTCGAGTACTATGACATAATAGTGTTCTCAACCCTCTCCCAAATACTTGAGGGTGTCTTTAGACTTAGCCTAGTCACTGTTTGGTTCGCCTTCGCCATAACATACTTCGCAAGGCCACTGGGCGCATTAATCTTCGGTTACCTTGGAGATAGGTTCGGTAGGAGGACTACCGCAGCCATTGATGCAGCGTTAATGGGTGCAGCCAGCTTAGCTATTGGTCTCCTACCCACCTACGCTCAAATAGGTATTGCAGCGCCCATTGCCCTATACGTAATTAGGTTAATCCAAGGTATTGGACTTGGCGGTGAAGCTGGTGGTGGAGCTACCTGGGCCCTTGAGCAGGTTAACCCCAGGTGGAAGCCAATACTCAATGGTGTAATGTACAGTGGCTTATCCTGGGCAGTCTTCCTAGCAGGGGCAATAAGCATCCTGGTTGAGGGAAGTATAGGTTACACTGCCTTTGTAGCTAGTGGGTGGAGGATACTATTCTACATAGGTGCCGTGCTAGCGCTAGTGGCGCTTGTAATTAGGGTATTTGGTATTGAATCCCCAGAGTGGCTTAAGGCTAGGGAATCAGGTTCATTGAGGAAGGTTCCCTTAGCCAATAGGAGGGTTTGGGGAGTAAACATGCTAATCCTAATACTGATAAACCTAGGCTTAACAATATACTACTACGGTGGCTTAGGCTACTGGCCGTACGTACTACCAAGACTCATTGCCCCCAGTCTAGGAGTAAGCGCTAAGGTCGCCGATACTTACGCGTATTGGCTAGTAGTCTACGGGGGTATTGGGGCAGTTATAGGTGAGGTTCTAAGCGGCTTAGTGGTGCTTAAAACGGGTGTTAGGGGGAGTTTCCTCTACCCAGCCATACTACTGGCCTTAACTGCGCCGCCAGCAGTCTACCTGGCCTTTGCCCTAAGCCCAAGCGCCTACTACGCCTCATTAATAACAGGCGTATTATTTGGCTTAGCCGCAGCCCCACAGACAATGTACTTCACGGCGCTCTTCCCAGTGGAGAGTAGGTGGTCCGCGGTTTCACTGGGTTGGAACATTAATGCTGCCATTGGGCCCTTTGGTTCATTAGCCTTAGCCCTACTGGTTAAGGCAACAGTGGGTTCACCCTACTCATACTTAACTGGTTCATTAATAATGATGCTTGGTGCACTCCTGGTAGTGGTTGGTTCATTAATTAAGCCAAGTAACATATACGCTAAACCTGGTGAATACTACATACACAAGTGATGAGTTAAAGTCCTTAATTTTTTATTGAGTTATTACTAAGTCATAATGCTGGTGGTTATGTTACCATGAGTTAAAACTTTAAAGTTAATTGGGGTTTAACTTAACGTGGATTCTTCCACTAAGGCTAAGGTTAGGGAAGAGTATGAGAAAGCTGTACTTGAAGTGTTAAGGGGGAGTGTTAAGGCGCCTTACGACGCCTACATTAGTGAATTCATAGATCAATTAATGGTCATGGTTGAGAAGCTTAATAATTCCGATGTTGAGACCAGGAATAAGTTCAGGTATGGTTTAAGTATTTTAACTAGCCCAAACAGTAAGCCAAACATAATTAGGGCTAAGATAAACGCCTACTACGCTTACCTAGTCTACAGGGGCTATACTTCAGCCTACAATATTCTAAAGAATAAGTTAGTGGCTGGTGGGGAGAGCCTATACACGTGGATTAGAATGTACAGGAGCCTCAACGTATGATTAAATCATAGCGCTAACATGAGGCATAATCCCCTTAATGGGCTTAACCCTAGACTGGAAGTAAGTATAGGTGAAGCTTAAGGAGCGTTAAATTAATGTCATTAAGCCTACTATTACCATTAATGTAGTGGTTAATTAATTCATTAAGCCCCCTCATCAATACACTAATGTAGGAGCCACTGTGTAGTTCACTGAAGTAGTGTAACGCAGTCTGAGTAATCATAAGATGCTTCACATCATTATTCAACACACCCTTAACTAAATGGTTAAGGGTCACTAGGTGGCTTAAAGATGGTTTATTAGCGGCAATCAACTCAATAGCAGTATTAACGCCACTTAGGCTCATTAACTGTTCAACCTCGCTTACTAACTCAGGTTTAATGATTCTCCTTAAGGAACCTAGCAATAATCTGCTTCCACCGTCTCTTAAATGGGACACTAATTCTAGGCATTCATCCTTATGTTCACTCAATTCTCCACATTCTCTGGTGGCCTCATGTTCATTAACCATACCGTAGGTTAATTCAAGGGCTGGTTTAAGGTAACTTGAAGCATGCTTAATCATCATGCTTCTGTACTCATCCTCAAAGTTAATCATCCTGTCTAGGCTTAAGGAGAGGATTGGGGCTGTTAAGGCCATTATCTCCAGGTCCTGGATACTACTCATTAACTCCCTAAACAGTTCCTCAGTTAAGCCTCCTCCAATAGCCAGTGCAGTTAAGTATTGTGAAGCCAGTGCTGAGGTTAATTCTGGGGTTAACTTATCAATATTATTCTTAGCCTTAACCCAGAGTTCACCTGAACCCTTAATTAACTCACCTAAGTCACCGTACCTTAGGAACCTGGACCTTGTGGATAAGGCCATTGATGCGAACTCATACTCCTTCTCAAGCCCCAGTTCCCTATATGCTGACTCAGCCTTGTTTAAGTAGGACTCCGCTTCATTGAACTTGGCCTTAGTGAACATTACCCTACCCCTCTCATAGTTTATGAAGGCTAAGCCCTCCTTAATGAAGTAGCTTAATGAGGCTTCAGGAGGACCCACGTACCAGCTCTCCAGGTACTGCCTAACATCATCATTCATTGTTAATTCACTGAAGGCTGACTCAGCCCTATTGAGGAGTCCCCAAGCCTCGTCGTAGTAGCCATGAATCTCGTAGGATTCTGAAATACTTTGGTAGGCCTCAGCCTTAGCTAAACTACAGGCGCTTGGCCTAGTTGAACATAGTTCCTCAATAAGCCTAATACCTCTATCCAGCATTTTAATCGCCTCTCCAGTGTCCTTATCCCTAGCTAGCATTGCTAAGATTTCAACAGTATTAATTGCAGCCACTGGGTCCTTAATCATTAACCCTACGTTACTCATTAAGTAATCCTCGAAGTCAATCACGTGGCTTTCAGCAAGCCTCCATAGGTAATTTGAAGCAGCCCTTAATGCAGCCTCATTATCCTTAATTACACTTAGCAGAGGCTTGAACTCCAGGTATATTGATCTTGCATACGCAGGCAACCTATGCACAACCTCATGAAGTATAGTGAAGGCTTCGGCTGCGCATTCCTTAGCCTCACCACTTACCGTAGCCGCCCAGGTTAAGCCAAGTAGGTTAAGTAGCATTTTATCGGTGACTTCACCAGTACCCTTAACATCACTTAAATTAGCTTTAATTAAATTACATAAGTTATAATTCCTAAGTAGGTTCCTTAACATGTTAATGAAGCCATCGTACTCAATGACCTTATTAACCGCCTCAGGTATGCGTGAACCAAGGAACATTAGTCTCCTTAGTAGGTTACAGTTGAACTCGCTGGAGTCTTGGTGAATACCAAGCCTAATTAAGGTTAATAGCCTAGTGGTCTCGGTTAGGCAATTACTGCTCATTGCTTTAACCAATCTGCCTGCCAAGTAACCTGCAGTTAACTTAAGGGTTTCATCCAGTGACCTAATGCCTTCACCCTGTTCTCTGCATTTAAGGCAGGCTAAGGCCTCCTCAATAGCCTCCCTACTACTCTTACTTAGGCCACTTAAGTTGAGGTTCATTAATCCTCTTATAGCCTCCTCAACAACATCCTCATGCCTAATTGATGCCCATTCAGCTAGGGATGCATCAAGCTCGGTTGAATCGCCCTCAATATAAGCTGGTATTTCCATAGCCCACCTAATCGGCATTTCACCCAAGTGAGCATGAATTATGAGTGGGTAAGTAAACCTCCTCTTAGTGTTCAAGTCCTGTTGATTCAATAAGCCTTCGTAAATGTAATACCTCATGAATGATGCAGCATCCCCAGCGCCCTTGCTTAGTAATTCCTCAACATCATTAACGCTGCAACCGTTTTCCCTAAGCGCCTTACCAACGTAGACGGCCATGAGGGTGTAGGAGTCGTAGTCAATAATACCCTTAACATGCTCATTACCCTTATTGAAACCATTCACTAAATTAACTAACTCACCCTCGCTTAAACTACAGCCGCTGTAATTGAGTATTATACCCTTCAATAGATCTGGGTCTCTTAGATCAATAGCTACCTCACTTAACTCACTACCTAATTCACTCAACTCATCCTTAGCAATATCCTTCAAGTCATTTGATAGGATAAGAACAATAGGTACCTTAAATCCCCTCCTCCCTGAAACCCTCCTTAGAATTGCCGTAAACTTAATGAACCTGGTTAAGTCATCAACAGTTACGACACTTTCCTCAGGTTTAGGTGATTGAATAGTGTAGAAGCCCATTTCCGATGGATCAAATAGAATAACCATCCTTGGGCCAATACCCTTACTAACGGCATCAATGCTTGGTTTAATTGGCACATAATTGAGTTGAATCACTGAATCGATTAGGTTCTTTTCAAGAGCCTTAGATAACGTATACTTAACTAGGGTTGATTTACCAATACCCTTACTACCGCTTATTAAAACCACCTTACCCTCCCTTAAGCCATCCATCACCCTACCACTGTATTCAATGAACCTGTCAGTCAACACTAAATGCCTTAATTCCCCATGAACATCAATAATCATTGAATCCAAGTTAACCCCCATATCCTCTGGTTTACTGTAAACCTCACCCTCAAGTCTACTAACCCTAATTAACTCCTCAATTCCCTTTAACCTACTCTCATGCTCCTTTAAGGTTGATTCAAGCCTATTAACAGTATCCCTTAACTCCTTAATTTCCCTATTAACCTCATCTTTAATTGCACTTAACCTACCTAGAATATTATCAAGCGCCTGCCTATTGCTAAGCATGTTGAAGAAGCTGTAGACATCCATGGAATTTAGGCCCATTGCTTGGCTAATCTCAAAGGACAATATGCGCCTAAGGTCTTCGTTAAGCTTACCCCAATCATCAGCAACCTGGATGAGTTCATCAATGTATGACCTTGATTCTGAATTAGCAATAATGGTGCTCACTATGGCGCTAGCTACGCCGCCAACCAGTGAACCCACACTGGGTATTATAATGTTCATTACGCCACTAATTCTGGATGCTAAGGCTGCTAATTTCTCGGCTAATTCTTCAAACTCCCTTGAACTTACTACCCAGGCGCCGCTGCTTATTAAGCCACCTAATGCACCAGCCCCAATACCCTCTACGATACTCCTCCTTAAGCCGAGTCTACTGGCTAATCTACCGTATGCTTCCAACTGCCTAATGAGTTCACTAGTATTAGAGATTCCTAGGATAAGTAAACTAGGTACGTGGTACTTGATTCCAAGCCAATTGAATCGAGTTAACTTAAGTAGGTCCTCAGGTGCACTACTTGAACTTACTCCTACTTTTCTTTCAATCTCTTTAACGAATTCAAGGGCCTCTTCATCACCCATCCAGTAATACGTAGTCTCCGCATCTTTACCATGCTTCCTATACGTCTCCACTAAGTGCCTAATTATTGGTTCAGGTACGTAACCAAGCCTATTAAATACATGCTCAACGATTACCCCAGCCTTATCCTCAATCCCAGCCTCCTTTAAGGCTCTGTGTGCATCACTAATGCTTAATGCATTGATACCAGTGCTTAATCTACTCAAGAATGACCTAAATAACCTGGTGAGATCCCTCGGCTGCTTCTCACGACTACTGACTACATCATCAATAGCTTGGGCACTTAACCCAGCAAGCTTAATTAGCGTTGACTTACCTGAACGAGGTGGGCCAATAACAATAATCCTTACGCCTCTTTTACTTAATTCCCTTAATTCACTAATCTTCCTAATTACGTATCCTGTACACGCAATTGACTGATCACTACAAGTAACCTCTTCACTACTGGCCAATTAAATCATCTGAAACTACTGTATTGTAGACAAGTTTTAAGTTTAACTACGCATTAATACATAGAATAAATTATTAAACACAATACTACAGTGATTCCATTATTCTATTCACTTAAAGCATCTTAATAAATGTGCTAACGAGTTTGCTTGCATCATTAATGCATTAATGAGGTATGCTTACTAATGAGCGATAATGCTTAATCATAAACTTTAACTACCCTGTACCAATTATCCCTCTCAGCTGGCTTAAACCCAGTGGACTTAATTAGGGAAGCTACGTAATCCCTTGTGAATGTTGGTTTACCCAACCCAGTAGCCGGTATAACCCTCTCCTCGTATAGTGTTCCACCGAAGTCGTTTGCACCAAATTTAAGCGCTAACTGGGCTGCATCAAGGCCATTGGTTAACCAGCTTGATTGAATGTTAGGTAACTCACCCTTAAACACTAGTCTAGCCACCGCCACTACCCTAAGTAATGTGGCTGAGGTTAATGGGTAGGGAACCTTATTCGTTAATTCACTATTACCTGGCTCAAAATTCCATGCAGTGAAGGATAAGAAACCGTGGGTCTTCCTCTGTAGGCTAATTATCCTATATAAGTGTTCAGCCCAGTCCGCCTTAGACTCAACATGCCCATACATCATTGTTGCATTACTCATTATACCTAACCCATGGGCAATCTCCATAATGTTTAACCAAGTGTCAGCGCTAATCTTATGTGGGGCAATAATCCTCCTAACCCTATCCACCAGTATCTCCCCACCACCCCCAGCTAGCGTATCCATTCCAGCAGCCTTAAGCCTCTCAAGAACCTCCCTGTAACTCATCCTGTGTTTCCTAGCCAGGTAATCAACCTCAATGGGGCTTAAACCATGGATAGCGACATGGGGGAGCCTAGCCTTTAAAGCCCTGAATAACTCCTCATAGTACTCAATGCCTAATTCAGGGTTAATACCACCCTGCACCAGCACTTGCCTAATGCCGAAGGCTGAATCAACCTCAGTTACAAGCTTAACGGCGTAATCCACACTCATAGTGTATGCCTCAGGGTGCTTAGGTGGCCTGTAGAAGGCGCAGAAACTGCAGGCTATTGTGCAGACATTGGTGTAATTCAGTATTAGGTTTGGTATGAAGGTCACCACACCATTAAACAACCTCCTGGTTAATTCCCCTGCAGCCATGCCCAGGTCCCATAGGTTCAATTCAAGGAGCTCCTCAATATCAGGGGGCTTCAACTCCTCACCGCTAAGGGCCTTCTCCAATGCCTGACTCATTGGTTATTAAGTTAAATTTGGTTCTTTAACTTTAACTCAAGGGTTCACTAACCTGGATTTATTGGGTTAAGTTTTTTAAATTAGTCCAATAGTAGTCAATAATGTGCACCATTAATGATGTTAGGAACGCGGTTGCCAATGGGGTTAGTAAAACAGATGCCTTAAGCCTATTCACTCAATGCGACTTCCGGGTATTGGCTAAGGTGGCTGATGAATTAACGGTGAAGGTGACGGGGGATACAGTGACCTTTGTTAATAATGTTGTTATTAATTACACTAACGTTTGTGTGGCGCAATGCCCAATATGCGCCTTCTACAGGCCTAAGGGCCACCCTGAAGCCTACTTGAGGAGTCCCCAGGAGGTTGTTAAGGGTGTTCTTGAGGCTAAGGCTAATTATGGTGTTAGTGAACTGCACATTAACGGTGGCTTTCACCCTGACTTAACCATTGAGTACTTTGAGGAGTTATTCAGTAGCGTTAAGAAGGCTGCCCCTGAAGTCACAATTAAGGGGCCGACTGCGGCTGAAGTGGACTTCTACGCTAAGATTTGGCGCATGAGTACTAGGGAGGTTCTTGAACGCTTTAAGACTGCCGGATTAGATGCATTATCCGGGGGTGGGGCTGAAATCCTTAGTGAGGATGTTAGGAGGATTATAACCCCATACAAGTTTAACGCTGAGGCTTGGTTGCGGATTTCCCATGAGGCCCATGAATTAGGCTTGAGGAGTAACGCAACAATGATGTATGGGCACGTGGAGGAGCCACACCACATAATAGACCACCTCTTCTCAATAAGGAGGCTGCAGGAGGAGACTAATGGAATACTACTCTTCATTCCTATTAAGTTCGTTCCATGGAACACTAAACTGTATAGGGATGGGTTAGTTAAGGGTCCTGCACCCGTTGAATTGGATGTTAAGGTTACTGCAATGTCAAGGATAGTGCTTGGTGGAACTATTAAGAGGATTGGGGCCTACTGGACCTCAGTGGGTAAGAGGCTGGCTTCAACGCTCCTACTGGCTGGGGCTAATGACTTAGTTGGAACCATGATTAATGAACAGGTGCTTAGGCAGGCTGGCTCAAGTGAACCCTTAAGGCCAACTACGGTGGCTGAGTTAGCTCACATTGTTAGGGAGGTTGGTAGGAGACCAATGGTTAGGGATACGTTTCACACGAGGTTAATTGAGGTGAATTAATGAGGGTTGCTAGGCTTAAGTACGCCCATAGTGATCCATTATTCAAATACTCCGGTTTAAACCCAGTACCCACTAGTAATAATGAGTCAATTAAACTCATACTTGAGGAGGAGGTTGACGTAGCCTTCGTACCATTAACATACGCTGCCCACCACTGTGATGTAATCAACATGGTCCCGTACTTCGCGGTATACAGTAAGGGGCCTGTACTTTCAGCGAGACTCTTCAGGGGTTCCGGTAGGGGTTACGCAGCCATAGAGGACACTAGCGTTAATGCTGGTGCATTATCAGCACTAATGGGGGTGAGCTTCGAGAGGGTTTCAGACCCCTATGATGCTTTAAGGAGGTATGAGGGCGTGTTGGTTATTGGAGATGAAGCCCTAAGGATGACTGCATTGGGCTTACCCTACATTGTTGATGTTGGGGAACTTTGGGAGGAGAGGATTGGTAAACCCCTCGTCTATGCTGTTATGGTTGCGAGGATTGGTGCGGATAATGGTGAGTTAATGAGGGTGATTAACGGTATTAGGAGGTCACTTAACTCATTCATGGTTAACCCTGAACCACTAATTAGGGAGGTAGCTGGTAGGCTTAACGTACCTGAGTGGGTGGTTAGGGATTACTTAATGAAGAGCATTAGGTATGAGGTTAATGATGAGGTTATTGATGGAATTAACACCGAGCTTGAAATACTTAAGTTACCTAAATGTATACGCGTACTACCCCGTCAGTGTTAGTTCAAGTCCTCCACTTAATCCTCGGCTTAAGAACATTGGCCTTAGCCTCAATTCTACTCCTATACTTAGCTAAGTCCCTTAATATACCTTTAGCCTCATCCCTCATATTCCTCCTTAAACCATACATGCCTAACCTAGGCAACACCCTCCTCTCAGGCTCATAATTTAAGTCATCCTCAGGCTCCACCCTAGGGTTAGGTAAATGAACCACCTGGGGCTCGTAACCTAACACTTCCCTACTTGCCTCCTTAACCAACTCAGCAATACTATTGAGCGTAAGTATCTCCCTATAGTGGTAAACCGTCCTGTATTCACTGTCGCTTGGGGGATTCTCGAGGAGGAGCGTTAGGGCTTCAATAGTATCCTCAAGTGACGTGAAGCCCTTCTTCTGAAGCCCACTACCGTAAACCGTTAACTCATGCCCCACAACCGCCTCTGCGCAAAACCTATTGAACACAGTACCCCACACGTCATCAAAATCAAACCTCGTGAATAATTCATCGGAAACAATGTCACTAGTCCTCGTACCATAAACGGGCCCCTGGTGGAAGTCAGTTACTGTTATGCCCCATAGTTTATTAGCGTAAACAAGCATGAAGGAGTCGAATACCTTACTCCAGTGGTACCATGAACCAGCCCACCTAGGTACAAGTATCCTATCCTTAACGCCATTTATTACTGCCTCAATGAAGGCGTCCTCAGGTAGTTTAAAGGCTGGGTAACCGAATTCACCTAGTGTACCCATTTTAAGTAAGTGAATCTTCCTGTTAATGTCCCTTATTGAGTAAACCACGTTGAGGGTGGACTTAAGGTTATTCACCATTGTGTAGGAGGCGTGGTTAACATCAATCATGGAGTATGGGGCTGAACGCTGCTCAGCGAAGTGAACAATGGCATCAGGCCTGTGCGCGTCAATAATGTGCCTTACGGAGTCGTAGTCAGTGACGTCTGCCTCATGGAAAATTAACCTTGATCCATAAACCTCCTCAACAGCCTTAACCCTATCCTCCATGCTTAATATTGGTAATGCAGACCATGAACCAACCTCCTCAACAGCCCTCCTAGTGTAGAAGTTATCAACACCAATAACTTCATGACCCCTCCTCGCAAGCCTAAGCGCAAGCGCCCAACCCAAGTAACCATCTATACCAAGTATGAGAACCTTCACAAGCAGCTCATGTACCCCAACTATTTATATTTGACTCACATTAAGTCAATACCCAAGCCTCACCGCATGTATTTAAACCTAGAATTGAAAGAATTTGCAGGTTAATCTACGGTAATTTAGCCTTAAGGCAATAACCCTAATCCCTATTACCCATCTTAGCCCTCAGCGACTTTCCCTATTACGCTAACCTATATACCCTACTCTTCTTATCGTAAATCAACACTATTGGCGCATTAAGGCTGGGTATTACTATGACTTCATTAATCCCCTTAACCGTCTGCGTATTATTGGCTTCATAACCAGTCAACCCCACTATGGCATTGATACTGCTTGCATTATCCTTAAACCTTAATAGTGTGCCTATTGCTTTCACGCTTCCCCTTATGCTCATTTCACTCACCTCGAGTACACTTCCGGGGTTAGGCTTTATATAGGTTTTGGTGTAAACAGTCGAATACTCAATAGACACTATTGCATAATAAATAAATTATATATTAAATGCACGGTTAATAATGCGCCTCAACACGATGAAGCAACGCCTATGCGCATGGATTCAAGCATTATTCAGCTAACTGAGCTAAACCCATTAATATTAAGTACACGGCCACATAGGTCGGTTCACTAGCCTCCTCACCCGGTTCCTTAATGTGCATTGATTCACCAAGCACCCTACTTACCTGTAGTCTCCTCGTTAACCTAATCCTCGGGTTACCCTTCCTGAAGGCTATTGCCTTATCCACTATCGACTCAATGCCCTTCTCAAGGTCACTTAGGTTTAATTCCCCAGCCACTAGGCCGGTTTTACCATGGAGGCTATTAGGCATCCTCATTAACCTATTGGTGTCTATTGTGACGACTTCATCAATGTGAATAGTTAAGCCACTTCTAATCTCCTCACCCTTATCCCTAATTAAACCAACGGTAACCTTACCCAGTTTAGAAGCCTCGGCGAAAACCCTCCCAACGCTACCATACACCTTATTCAGTAGGTTAACGTTAAATGGCCCCAACTCAATAACAGTTGCCCTACCCTCCCTGTTAATTAGTATTTGCCTAGTTAAGTCAACTTTACTTGTTAAGTAATCCACAATCATCCTCCTCTCATCCTGAGTTAGGTTAATTACATCCTCAGGGCCCTCCACGTGAACGTGGAAACCCCTATGCCCTGAAAAGGCTACTCTAAGGTACTTCTCCTCAATGCCAAACTCATACCTCAACACGTCAATGAGCTTAATAACCTCACTTAACGCATCATTAAGGCACTCAACAGTAACCAACTCAACCCCCCTACAGTTATCGGTGGGTAGGTGGTCGCCATCAATGTCGAAGACTAGGTCAGCCCCAAGCCACCCCTTCGCATCCATTTCACTTGCCGAGGGGTTGCTGAAGTAGGCGCTTGATAAGTAGAGGTTTCTTGGAATCCTCTCATTAATGAAATTCCTTAACTCTGTCCAATTCCTGAAACCCAAGTGCCTAATCATTGATTGCCCAGTGAAGGGCTGGTAGGCTAGCTCCCTAGCCTCAATCCTTGGTACGCCAGGGGGTTTGAAGTAATTCCTGTAGTAGTTTTTGAATAAAACCTCAACATACTTAAGGGATTCATCCATTACTCTATCCTTGGAGCCACGAAGTACGCTAATGTGCCACCACCCGATATTTCGAAGGTTAATGCGAGAGGCTTCTGGGTGGCGAACTCCACTGTAACTATGTCGCTTATTTGAAACGCCCTATTAACAATGTCTGATAAGTAATCTACACTGTAGGTTGCTGTAGCGGTCTCCTTATTATCATACTCAAACAACACTTCCCCACCCTTCTCAAACTTAATCTCAGTCTCACCCCTATCACTGGAGGCCCTTATGTATAAGCCATCCTCCTTACCCTCGAATTTAGCGGCATCAGCAATAACCTCCACATCCCTTACAGCCTGCCTTAAGGCATCGCTGGCTAACTTAGCGGTAACTGTGAAGACTACTTTAGGTGTTGGTAATTGCTCAACAGGAATGTCTATTAGGGGTAGTTTAATGGTTCTAGTGACCTTACCGCTCATCCTTATCTTAAGGCTATTCTCCTCAACCTCAAAGGTGACGCTACTACCCTTACCAGCCCTCTGCAGTATCTTCTTAACCTCACTGAAGTTAACACCAATGTTAACGTCCTGGTCAACGTCAGGGTACTCGTCGAAGGCCGTCCTAGGCATGTATAAGTCAACCATGGCTGTCCTAGATGGGTCAAGGGCCCTAAGCTTAACCCCATCCTTAGTTACCGTTAAGGCTGACTCCTCAACAAGCACAGCCACTGCATCCATTATTAGGTACCACTCCTTACCATCAGGGTAAGTTAACCTAACACTACTCACAAGCACTACCACCATTTGGATTTTATAAGGCTTACGACCCTTAACCCAGGTAATAGCTGAGAACCATTAAAAAGAACCCAGGGAGGGGGTGGAAAACATGGATGAATGCGTCTTCTGCAGGATAATAGCTGGGAAGGCCCCAGGCTACATAGTTTACGAGGATGAGGAAACAATAGCAATACTGGACAAGTACCCTATAAACAAGGGTCACGTACTAGTCATGCCTAAGAGGCATTACAGGGATATTTTCGAAATACCCCCTGAAACACTCTGCAGAGTAACGAAGACTGCTAAACTCATAGCTAAGGCAGTGGCTAATGGGCTTAAGGCTGATGGTGTTAGGCTTATTCAGAATAATGGCTCCTCAGCAGGGCAGGTGGTGTTTCATTTCCACGTCCACGTGATACCATACTACGGCAGCGGCTATAGGTCACATAGAGTAGAGTTAAGCAGGGAGGAGGCAATTGAGGTGGTTAGTAAGGTCACGGAAGCCTTAAGGAACCTTAAGGGAGATACGGCTCCTAAGGACGAGGGGGAGTCTAGCGGTTAATGAAACCTACTGTTATGCTCCCTAAGAATTCTAAGGCAATTTCTAAACCTAATCAGCAGTAATTGTTAAATATTTTCAGTTAGTGAATTTAACCTTAATGAGCAAGTCTCCAGTGCTGGCTATAGTCTTAGCCCTATCAGTAGTAATACTTATTACCTTAGTTTTAACCATCCTGCTGATGCATCATTCAGCCACATCAACCAGTGAGGCTAAGTTAATAATGTGGATTGTACCATGGGGCGCCGGCAACTACACTGTGCCTTCCTGGGCCATACCTGGCGTTGTGTTGGCTTACCAGTGTAATGACCCCTCAGCATCCATGCCGTGGATAAACTGGGCCCTTTACACAATTCAACAATACGTTAATGAAGATAAGCCAGTCTTCATTAATATTTTCTGCGAAATCTACCAGCCATCATACAGGTGGAGGGGGACTTTGGATTACATTAATGTCCCACAGTTCATTATAGAGGATTTAAAGAAGATGGATCCAAGTGGTAAGGGACTTTACATAGGCTTCAGTGAGGAGGCTGCCTGTGTGGCTAATGCTACCTGTAGGGGTAGCATGATTAAGATTTATAATGAACTTAGGGGTGAATTCCCTGAGGCAGGCTTCTTCTACTACGCTAGTGATGGTGAGAACGCTAATGATGTATTAGCCTTAGCTAAGGGGGCTAACTTAACCCTGGTTGGTTACGATATTTGGGATTACAGGTACGTGAACGGTGTAGTCACTGTCCCGGAGTACTTAATCAATAATCTTAATACTCTTAAGTCCAGTGGGTTCAACATAATTGTTGGGGAGGTTGGATTCAGGTACTGTGATGAACGCGCCTATGTTGATCCAGCTAACTGGAACGTGAAGTTCACTTGGAACTGCACTGCGCCAGCAGTATACATGAGTCAAGTATTAGGTGAGTTAAGCAGTAGCCTCCACCCAACCTTCATAGGTGTTTGGGCTTGGAATGATAATACCTTTGGCGTACTCTTCAACCCCTATTTGATTAGTGCCCTTGAGAACTACACTAAGGGTTAGGCTTCTCAATCCACCTATCAATGTACCTATCCATGTTCTGTAGCACAGTTATTCTTGAATTGGGGTCCTCATCCATGAAAATGAACCTTAAGCCTCTTGACTCAAGGGCCCTCAGTAGGCTTAGGCTCCATTCCTTAACCTCCTCATGCCTTAGCATGTTATCCTTAGTTAACTTGAAGACTGAGTGGCCCAGGTGCATGTAGGACTTAGGTTCAATGAAGTGTGGGTTACCTATAGCCAGTACCTCGGCGAATTGACCTAGTAACTCGCCGCTGGTGTTCCAACCCTTAATTAGGGTTATTCTAACCACAGTTCTAGTGGGTACTTTAGCCAGTAGTTCAAGGCTCCTTAACACCCTATCCCAGGCATCATCCCTATGCAGCACTGGGTTAGCTATCCTTAGGAATAATTCCCTATTTGGGGCGTTTAGGCTTAGGTATAGTTGAGTGGGTAATGCGTCTTCACGCCAAAGCCTCTCAATCATCTCAGGGTAAAGCCCATTGGTGACTAGGAACACTGACTTAGTGTTTGGAAGAGACTTAATGTACTTTATGAGTTCAGGTAACCTAGGGTACATTGTAGGTTCCCCTGATAGTGAAATTGCCCAGTGGGTTGGTTGAAGAGCCTCATTAACCTTAACCCTACTACTCTTAGCGTGACCAAAGTAACCTGAAAGTAGCCTCCTCCTCTCCTTAAGTATACCGTTAACCATCTCCACAGGATCCATGACCTCCTGAACCATTGGCTCATAGGGATCAAAGGATTCTGAGGGTCTCCAACAGTATACGCACTTATTACTACACATCATCCCCACAGGCCCCATTTCAACACACCTATGTGAACCACCAACTGGGGCGCCGTAGAACTTAACCTTATAGCAACTTGGCCCACCTGTTAAGGCACTCTTAGTCCAGTGGCATAATTCAACGGTTGCATGACCGAAGACTCCGTAGTGCGCCTTCTTAAGCATTGGTAAAGCATCAACACTAATCCTTACCTTACCCTCAATGAACTCATGGTACCTCAACTTAACCTTAACTTCAGCACCCTCCACACCCCATAGGACTTAACGTAAGTTATAAAGTTTTCTTAACTGAAGTGAAAAAGCTGAACACAGGGTATGAATAATCCCTAGGCTTTACGGCATGTGAGTGAATTAGCCTTAACCGTATGAAGCAGTATCCGCTATGGGTTAATTTAAATCAGTGCCTAAAGTAAAATACCTTAACAATGCGCCTCTGGTTCCTGAAACTTTTATTATGCACGGAAAGGTTATATAGGGTTTCATTAAATTGGTCTACGTGAGGGCGTTAATTGATGTTGATAGTCCAGTTCACAGGGTGGGGGATGAGGTTGAGGTTAAGGTTAGGTTAATTAACGATTCCCACTCATCAATCAACGTTAACTTAACCCTAGATTACCTGCTTGAGGGTAGGCACGTTGACTCATGGGGAGGGTCAGCCCTAGCCCTACCTGGTGAGGCAACCACCGTTAAGGCATCATTCACGGTGAGTGAAGCTGGGCTTTGGGTCATTAGGCTTAATGGCGACGCAGGGGGTAGTAAATTCACTGAGTCAATTAAGGTAAGGGTTATTGAGGGTGGAAAGCCCATTAGGCTCGCGTTAGTTTACCACATGCATCAACCCCCCTGGTACATGAGTGACGGTAGGTACTACGCTGATTGGGCGTTCAGGTACGTTCATGCACCCATTATGGCGCCCTTCTTCAACGGTGGCCCATACCTATTCCACGCGTTCTTGAACGATAAGTATAGTAGCGTTAAATTAAATATCCACTTATCCCCAAGCCTACTTAAGCAGTGGGTTGATGCCGTTGAGAAGGGTTACACGCTCATTAATGGTGAAGTCCACTCAAAGAATAGCAGTGAAGTCAACACCATAGCTAAGGTACTTGACATGTATAGGACCCAGGCAAATAGGGGTCAGTTAGATATTTTATCAAGCGTCTACGCCCACACAATACTGGGTTACTTAACTTCAAGGTATGAGATGATTGATGTTGTTGATGAGGAGTTAGGAGTAGGCATGGAGGTCACTAAGAGTGTTCTTGGAGTTGACCCGGTTGGCGTCTGGACCCCTGAAATGGCGTGGAGCATGGAGCTGCTTGATATTTACGAGAAGCATGGTGTTGGCTACACTGTACTGTGTGGTGGTAACCACTTCCCTGGGGTTCAGGGGGATAGGGGGAGTATTTACGAGCCCTATAGCCTAAGCGGTAAGTTAACGGTCTTCTTCAGGGATGAGAAATTAAGCGATATTTTATCCTTCCAGAATAATATTCCTGATGAGAAGACGGCTGTGAAGCTTGCGGCAATGCTCAGTAGATCTATTATTGAGACTAACGGTGAACTAGTAGTCATAGCTCTTGACGGTGAGAACTTCATAGCAATGTCCAAGACACCTGCAATGGTTGGTTTAATGCTTGATAAATTGTACTCATACATTAGTAGAATGCAGGAGTTAGGCCTCATTGAGACGACTAGGCTTAGTCAAGTTAACATACCTAAGAGGAACATAACCTTCATACCCACAACCTCCTGGTTAGGGGGCTTCACGAAGTGGGATGGTGAGAGGAGGGAGCATGCGGAATACTGGGTTAAGGTTATTGACTCCTACAGGTACTTAAGGGGGCTTGAGGAGGCCTTAGGAGGTAAGATCAATGAGGCTAGGTACGCCCTATGGCATGCCCTCGACAGTGACTTCTGGTGGGCTGAGTTCTGGAACCCTGACTTAATTAATCACTGGATTGGGGAACTCCGTAGAATACTGGATTCAAGGTTCAAGATAGCGATGAGGCCCCTTAGGGAGGTTTACGATGGCTTCATTAACAGGCCCATTGATGTTGAGTTAGAGTTCGACAACGGCATGGATAGTAACGTTAAATTCAGGTTAATGTGCCTTGACACGCAAGTGGACTTAACAATACAACCTGGTTCATCAAGAGTCAAGTGCAGCATAGTGCCAAGGTTAGCTGGCTCATATAGGGTACCAATATTCGTAGTCTCAAGTAACTACATTTACCTGCAATCCTACATAACCTTAAACGTAGCCCATAGTAGGGATCCACCGGAATACAAGAATCATAAACCTTAACACCTAGGTTACCTAACCGCCTCCTAGTGAGGGAGGTTACGTTCAGTTAACTGAGACTATATGGGCAGTGAGACCTGTGGTCACATGCCCTACACTTACCTGGACTTGGACTTGGTGTAGCGTTCCTTAATCCTAGCCAGTAGTCCACAGCCCACTCCGTTTCCCTCATGAATTCTACGGTTTCCCTTACCTTAACAACATGCATCATTACCCCATTACTTAACCTACTGCGGTTAACTCCACTGGTGAATGCTTTAATTAATGCCTCAACATAGTCAACCACCCGAACCCCAATGCCCCTGATAATCTTAACGACAAGCGCCCCCTCAACCCCCAGCCCCATCATCCTTAGGAAGTGGTAGTAGGCCTCAACCTGATACGCCTCCCTTGGTTCAAGAAACCCAAGCCTATTAACTCTATTCGTAGTCTTAAGTTCAATCACTAACCAGGGTTTACCATCCCTGTTAATTATCAAGTCCGGTAAGCCTAGGATTGGTACACCCTTAATTAAGGCTACTACGCTCCTCTCCTCAATGTAGGGTTTAGTGAAGTCTGCTTTACCAATCCAGTTCCTCATCCTCATGTTGAAGAAGGAAACCCCCTCCTCCCCCCTATTAACCACCACTGGGTCCCAGCCTGGTTCAAGGCTGAATTCACCTGCAATATCGCCGAATTGCCTAGCGTGCTCGTATAATCCATCAATGGCCTCATTACCGATAACCCTACCCTTAGTGAAGTCCAGGTGAATCCTGTACTCGCAGAACTTCAATTGAACGGCTAATTGATTAACCATTAGGAATAAGACACCATGCTTAAGCCTTGGAATAAGGTAACTGGCTTCACCCCACTTAAGAATCGGCTTACCTTCAATAAGGTTTAATTCGGGCACTTGGCTAATAACCCCCATTACACTATTGCCCCTTGTAAGATTTATAACTATTAATAATTTGAATTAATTCATCCCAATGCTTGAAAACATCATCAGAGAGGTAGTAGGGTGAACCATAGCTATTATTAATTCTGTTGACGAAACCATGCTTCCCTAGAACCATTAAGTGGTATTTAATTGTCTTATAATCCACGCCTAATTCCTTAGCCAACTGATTAATATTCATAGGTCTCTCCCTAAGCTTCTCAATAATCCTAAACCTAACCTCAGCGCCCCTTGAATTAATGAACAACCAAACCACAGTGCTGAACCTGCTACATGATTCCCTAATGGTTAAACCATCCTTAGGCCCAGTACCCATCCTTACTTAAAGGTATTGCCCTTATTTATGCTTTTCCATAATTAAGCTCCTTAACTCACCTCCTGAGTATGGTATTTAGCGATTTAATAATAATTAGTATGCAGACCTTAATCCCAATTTCGAACCCCTTAAGTAGCCCATGGTTAGCAGTATTAGGTTTAACAGTTATCAACACCAATGCAGGAACCTACGGCAGAATTTAAAATTGAACATTGAATTAAAGCTTAGTTCACCGAGGTTCAAGTTCTGTACTAGGAGTCGTGCTCTTCTTAGTTACTATGATTGATTCCTTAAAATTAGGATGTAGAATCCTGGAATTTCAAGGGTGAAATTAATCAAGGTGAAGTGGCTGGGGAAAATTTAAAAAAGCAATAAGCAGGAACCATCAAAGCCGCCGTAGCTCAGCCTGGTGGAGCGGCGGGCTGTTAACCCGTAGGTCCCGGGTTCAAGTCCCGGCGGCGGCGCCAGGGCATGTTCCTAGAATTGAATGATTCTCGATTACCATTTATGATCACGATACCTCCTATTTACTTTTAACTTTGTTGAATTTAAATGATCATTCTTCTCTCTTGGGGTGGATAAAGTACAACGACCTCCTCCTCGTCTTGATGGGTGTGGTTTTTCTTTGGGTGGTTCATTGCCTTCATTCTCATTGCTCCGCTCGTTCAGTGGTAGGTCATTGAGTTGCCCCCACTCCCGGATCCTTGGGACTCAGGGGTATGTAGGGCATCCTCCTACGGGAACACGCTTAATTAAAACATTAATAGAATTTAAATCTTCACCCCACCCCTAGAAGAGGCAAGGCTTGCCGTTCTTTTTATGATCATGAGCAATAATACCAAGCCCCCTCACACCATTAAATGAGGCTACAATATTCCTCATTAACCTTGAGGGTTCAATCATTAGCTTCCTAGATTTAAGTCCTGAAAAATCACCTGTACATAACAACTCAATTACATTAACATTATCCTCAAGCCTATTAATGCATTCCTGCATCCTACTAATGATTTTACCTCTATTAACTTTACCTGCACCCCACTTCTTAACCTAGTGACAAGAACATAATCACCAAGCTTATGTGGCTAATAGCCACTTTTCATGTCTATTGGTCACTTGGCTTCATTACTCCTTCTTCCCTCTCCCCGCGCCATCTACGGGGCTATAAGTTATAAGTTATTAGATTTTAAACTCTTTTAAATTAAATTACTATTGGTTCTATTCCTTTTTTGCTTAGTGTGTATTCTAGTTCTTTGGTGTAGTCTCCATACGCCATTACCCAGTGAAATCCCCTCAACTCCCTGATTAGTCTCCTCCAGTCTCCGTTTACCTCTAGTTCGACCTGTGTTCTGCATGCCGGATACTGTGGTGTGTCAACTATCTTGCCCCTGAATATTACCCACTTCCTACCGTTGAATGCTGGGTTAACTACAGTTACTAACTGCCCCTTCCTCATAATGACCCTTATTGCGGCACCCTCATCAGACTCGTAGTGGGTTACTAATTCGGCTGGTTCAGCATCAACACCACTCATCCTCCTTGGTGCTGTGCAGTGGGCCATTAGGACTATGCCATTATGCGGGTATGTTGGGTTACCGAAGAAGACTGGCTTACCTGATATTAACCTGAGCAGTAGGTATGCTGGTATTGCCACGAAATCAGCCTCACATATTCCTGCATAACCCTCATCATTCAGGACGCTGTAGCTTAGGCATGGTGGGGTCTTGGCTATTTTAATGACTTGATTCATGCATCCTGGCGACGTCACGGCAACAGCATCATACTTACGCATAATCCTAAGTAAAGCCTCCCTAAGCACGAACGCCCTCTCAACATTAGTTAAAGGTATCTTAACCGTAATCCCACTTGAAGACAAGTACTCATTCATAGTCCTCTTAACAGAATCCATAGCCTCCTGACTCGACTCAATCGCCTTAACCTCACCCTCAAGTTCACCATACGGTACTGTGACTATGTCCAGTCTCCAAACCTCCCTAGCCAATTCAGCAGCCTTACCACCAACCTCCCACCCACCAACACCACCAATACTGACGATTCTCAACCCCTCAATATTCTTTAAGGCATACAGCGCCCTAAGCCTAATCGCCAATTCACCGTAATCATCAACCACGATGTCATCGTAGCTCAGCCACGGTTGAGAAGGCTCATCATTAATGTTCATCCTAATGAAGCGCGCATGAATTATCTCATGCCAAAGGTAATATTGACCACTCCTATGCCTAATGAAGACTAACGTAGGCCTCCTAGAGGCAATAACCCTAATATGCTCAATCCAACCACCAGCCGCGTAGAGGACGACAACATCACTTGAATCAACATCACTTAAAACACCCTCAACCTCACCCACACTACTAACCGCGGAGACCGGCTTAACCACTATTGGGAATTCGAGACTCCTTGAGAGGGACTCAAGCTCACTACTAATCCTAGAAACCTCAGAATCAACATTAAGCCCATCACCCCAATTCCTCCAGCTAGAATACTCAACCCTAGAGTACCTAGAGTAAAGCAGTATAGGCTTAATGGTAAGTGGGGAACCGCGCAAACCCATAATAATGACGCATTAAGGCACTTTAAAACATTGCTTCATCAATTAAAATACTTAAAAACACATGAGCATGCTAATTAATTGTGGTGATTAGAATTAAACCCTACGTAATTTTAATAGTGGCACTACTTGTTGCTGCATTAGTAATAGTAATGAGTTCCACAACCCATGCCCACGTTAGCCTCCTAAACTCATCATTTACCGGTATAGTCTACATATTGCCCTCTGAGAATTCAACTCCCTATTGGGCACGTACTTTCAGTGATAGAGTATTTTTCTACGTTTACGCCAATTTAAGCTTGTATGAAGATTCCATTAATCATGACTTCAAGGTGATTAGGAGCGCTGGCTATAGTTTCATTGTTGTTGTCATACCGTTGGCTGACCATTCATACCCATATTACTACCCTAACCTTAACTTAATCAATGAATTAGCCTACGTGAATCATTTGAAGGTCATGTGGGCTATATTCCCTAAATGGCTCCTTGGATCAGAGTGGGATTACTTGTACGTTAACTCAACAGTCTACAGTAAGCTGGTTGAGTTAATGTCGTATTTGGCTAGTTTGAATTCAACGTATAGGATTGCAGTATGGTATGGGTGGCCTCCATCAGCCGTGCCATTAAACTACTGGTGTAGTGTGAAGTTACTGAGTAGTTACTTGAATTCACTACCAGCCGGCATTAGGGAGCGTTACGTGGTTTGGATTGACCAACCCTTCGATGAGTATGTTAATGAGTGTGGTGTGCCAGGCCTACTGAACTCAATGAATGTGCCTGCGGTTACTGAGGAGTATTCAACAATGAATGTGTACTATTGGTATTCAACATTCCGTGAGCAGTACGTGACCACGGGCATTTGGAATGCGCCTAATGTTGAGGCTTGGTGCGCGGGCTTTGATGGTAGAGTTGCCCCAATACTATTTAACATTAGGCATGTGAATCCGCAATACTATAAGCCGAGGATCATAATAGTTTGGATATATTGGGATGTTAATGATGGGTCAGGTGAATTATATAGGGCGTTAACACCAGGTGGGTTGGCGAATCCAATTAAGTGCGTGAGTCAAATTCACGTGAATGGTTAAGTGGTTTAATGCTTATTAATTAACTCAACTCACTTTACGTATGAGTAATGCGGTTGATAGGCTACTTAATAGGGCTAGGGAATTACTAAGTGGGGCTAGGGGCATTAGGCGTAATATTGTTGACCCCGTGTTTAAGAGGGTTGCCTTAATAACGCCTAGTGATGTTAATGTTGTTAATTACCCACGTAGGCCAGTTGAGGTTTTTAACCCGGCTGCTGTGCTTAATGGTGATGAGTTATTAATCTTCCCCAGGATCATATTCGATTACCTCAACTACGTCTCAAGCATAGGCCTAATTAGGCTGAGGGTGAGTGACTTGATTAATGGCGTGTTAACTAAGCCCATTGAGGCGAGGTTAATAATGTGGCCCAGGGAGCTTTGGGAGTTTAGGGGTTGTGAGGACCCTAGGGTTATTAAGTATGGTGATGATTACTTAATGCTCTACACTGGTTGGGGTTATTACTTAACCGGGGATGAGCTTAAGCCTAGGGCTCATCAAGCCCTTGCGGTACTTAACAGTGGGTTTGAGGTCACTGGGAGGGGTTTCTTCAGGATTAGGACTATTAACAATGATTACTACACGCCCGACTTCTGGAAGGATTCAGCCTTCATTAGGGTTAACGGTGATTCAGCCTTAATGTTAACTAGGCCTAACATTAATGGTGTTGAGGTTGGTTGGGTTGGTTATGCTGATTTAAGGGATTTAACGGTTAGTGAGGATTCAATGAAGCCAATCCTACCCTTCGAGGATTTTGAATTTAAGGTTGGTTGGTCAACTAATGCTGTTGAATTATCCAAAGGCGAATACCTGGTGGGTTGGCATGGGGTCGTTAAGGAGGATTACTCATACAGGAATGGGTTAGCGGTGGTTAATGATGATGGTGAATTAATAGCCATCAGCAATTACCTACTAGCGCCAGGTGGTTTAGTGGAGGAGTATGGTGATAGGCCGAGGGTGGTGTTTGGTGATGGTTTAATTAAGTATGGTGAGTGGTTAATGTGGGTTGGTGGTGTAAGTGACTACGCCGTGGGTGTATATTTGACAAACATTAATAATGCATTAAATTCAATTAAGTACATTAAGAAATCATAATAAACCATTGAAACAAAGCTTAAATACATGCATACATACAGTAAACTATGTCTCCTAAAATCAAAACCTACATCCTACTAGCAATAGCAGCAGTGGCGTTAGCGTTAGGAGTAACAATAACCCACGCCCAACAGAAGCCTCAGATAATACAGGCAATTCCAGGCACATTGATTTACGCCCCCAGTGGACCTAACTTTAACCCATATGCCCCAAGTAATCTTATTGGAACTAGTACTACCTTTATGCCTCTTGCAATGTATAATCAATTCACTGGTGTTCTTTATCCCATTTTGGCTGAGAACTGGACTGTATTTCCACAGAACAAGACTTTCATAATTTACCTTAGGCACGATCTCTATTGGTTTAATGGTTCAGCGACAATGCCGTTCACAGCATGGGATGTTTACGCTGAATTCTATATTGGTGTTAAGGCCTTTGGATGGTATTACCCATGGCTTAACGCTTCCCTCGTTGATGATGAGATTAAAGTGCTCAATAACTACACCATTGAGTTCATTTTCCAGAGGTGGAGTCCGCAGCAGCCATACTTCATACTGACTACTCCCATAGCGACTCCTTGGCCCATCTGGAAACCTATAGTAGATGAGTTGAAGACCATGAATGCTACCCAAGCATCGAAATTCTCATATAACATTACTAAGTTCGTTGCGCCATACTGGGCATTAGCACCATATTACATGTCATCAATAGGCTCAAGCTATATTAACCTTCAACTTGAGCCCAATTACTTCAATGGTGTACCATTATTAGCATCCTGGTACAAAGTGTTTCCATTTGCAGCGTGGCAATACTACTCACCAACATTCATAATATGGTTTACTGGAGGTAATACGCAATCAATGACTGCTATGATGGCTGGTAAGGCAGCGTACTCATGGGTTGGTTTATCTCAACAGCAGGTTGAAACTGTTGAGAAGGCTGGTGTTGGTGTAATGCTAACCCCAGACTTTGGTGCTGGGGCATTGATAGTTAATCCGCTAATCTACCCATTCAATATTCCTCAGGTTAGGCAAGCATTCCTATGGATATTGAATAGGACTGAGATAGCTGAATCATGGGGATTAATGGTGGTTTACCCAGAATGGATTAATACACCTACAGAATTTTACTTGGTTAATGGTATACCTAACGTTATCCTCTACTACCCTAAGTCCTTGGCCGATGAGGTAGTTATTTACACGGCTAATTGGACTAAGGCTGCCCAATTGCTTGAATCAGCTGGGCTTTATAAGAAGGGTAATCAATGGTACCTACCGAATGGTACACCATTAACATTAACTATAATTGCGCCAAGTGGCTGGACCGACTGGGTAACGATGGCCTCTGTTATTGCAAATGAGTTAACTGAATTTGGAATACCAACGAAGGTAATATCTCTGGATACTGGCGTATATTGGGGTACCACATTCTGGGGTACTTCATGGGAGGCTGCTGAGACTTGGACACCAACTGCTAAGGGTTATCCAAGTATTTGGATGGCTTGGAGTTGGCCATGGTGGATAATGGGAGGCACCTACGAATGGGGAGCTGCTTATCCCTTTGCGTTCCCAAAGGTTGTTAATCATACTTTAGTGGGTTGGTATTGTGAACCAGTCATAATGAGTAACTTACCAATCCCTAATGGCACAATAGTTACTTGTGTTAATTCAACATTCGGTTACTTCAATACGACCAACTGGCAGAATGCGGAATACGTTGTAGAGCCTGGTAGCCCAGAGTTTGAGGAGTTGGCTAAGGTGCTCTTCGCCTGGTGGGAGTACTATGCACCAGAGGTTGCATTTGAAGCTGAGCTTAAGCCACCAATGTACTCAAAGAGCTTCTTCGATCCTAATTGGCTTTATGATTGTCTTCCAGTACCTTCAAGGGAAACCATTATCTACCAGTCACCATATGGATTCCCATGGGGCAGCTCAGCCGATTGGCTAATATACTCTGGTGGTGTTGCGCCACCTAATGAAATCCCACCACTAGCGCAATTAATAGTTAATGGCTCATTATGGACTAAGTACCCACTATATGCATCATTCCTAGGACTAACACCAGAATTTGGAACTAACATAACGCAGGTGCAGGCTTGTGTTGCTTCGTACTTCCATATTCCGTATACTCCAGTAACGTCAACCACAACTACTTCAACGACTACAAGTACTACTACTTCACCTACCACTACTACAACAACCA
>NZ_JAGDXD010000033.1 GCF_023256255.1 Caldivirga sp.
CACCCTTAGCTAGTTTGGCGTAATCAACGTTAGTTAAGCCAATCAGCATTGGCAGGGCTACCATTAGCACTGTCTTATTCACGGGTTAATGATTAGAAGCGGTGTATAAACCTTAATAGTAACTGTGGGTAGGGTTTAATTTAAAGTAATGCAAAATGATTTGAATAGTTAAGCAATGAAGTCACGTTACTTCAATTTGGGTACTGCAGGAGTACTCGTTGCCATCCTCATCCTTAGGCCTCCAAACCACCTCATACTTCCCGCTCTTAACCTGGGTCCCCTCATTATTTACCTGAAACCAGGTTACCATTATTGAGGAGGATGGTGGGATTAATGCTTGAGGGGGCTCCATGGTGAACACCACCCTTGATGATGAGTCAAGCACTTGCCATGAACCAATGTAAAGTGTTCTATCGCTAACGTTAGTTAACATAATGTAAACCACCTCCCCAAGCTTAAACTTCCTCCTATCGACCTGAACAATACACCTACCCATTCTAAACCAAGTAACTCCCCTACATATTTAAATATGCAGTAAGCCCACTAATCCCTAAGCCGTGTTGAGGCATGGGTATTGCCCTCATGGTGCAAAATATATATTTAGTGAAGGAACTGCGGTTGCCTTATGATTAAGGGTACTGTGGTCACGGTGCTTTCATCCAATGAGGCTGAGGCCATTAAGCTTGCTGAGTTAATGGGTAAGAGGAGTGAGGAGCGTATTTACTATAGGAAGAGGGATAACTTGGTTAAGTCAATTCTCGTGCCGCCGGTTAATAGGATTATTGATGAGGCTGTGGCGTTATCCATATCCTCAGTCTTCTACCTTAAGGTACCCAGTGAATTAACTTGGATTGATGGGGAATTAGCCCTACTGGCTGAGGCCTCAGGGTTAAGGGGAGTGGTGCTGCCTGATGATGTTGAAGGCTTCAGGAGGGTTTTCAGTGGATTAAGGATAAGTAACTACGTCTCTGAATTCACTGAAATTGATGCTGACACTGAGGATACTGGTGTGGTTTACGTGGATAGGGCCTTCAATGTTAAGGGTGTTGGCTTAGTGGTCTTGGGCTTCGCGTTAACGCAGGTGAGTGTTCACGATAAGTTAATAGCCTTACCAATGGGTAAGGAGGTTGAGGTTAGGAGTATTCAGGTCCTCGATGAGGACCAGGACTCAGTGCTACCTGGTACTAGGGTTGGGTTAGCCTTAAGGAATGCTAGACTTGAGGAGATTGAGGGTATTCAAGCCTTAATTAAACCTGAGGTTAAGTTAACAAGTGAGGTTAAGGATTTTGTGAAACTCAAGTACGCTCATGAAGCCGAGTTGATTCACGTAATTGCCTGTGGTGTGAGAACCATGGGTAAGGTTAATGGTTCATCAATAAGCCTTAAGGATAGGCTACCGGCCAATTGCAGGGCCTTAATAATTAACGTGAATGCTAAGCCCAAGACACCTAGGATTTACGGGTATGCTGACCTTAGGGGCTGATTCCAGTGAAGGATTTTTAACACCACCAATACCAGTATTACCCATGAGGAGGATGCATCACTACCTGCATCACAGTTACGTCAGCGATGAGCTTGTTGACTTAATAACCAGTAATATACCGCAGAACGGTGTTGCCGCTGATTTAGGGTGTGGTTCAGGCAGGTTCTGCCCAATACTACTCAGTAAAGCTAGTAGGGTATACTGCGTTGATGTTGATGAGTATGCCCTTAAGATGGCTAAGGATTATGTTAAGGATGAGAGGGCTATATTCCTAAATGAGGATGCATCATCAATGTCAATACCATCAGGTACTGTTGATGTAGTGATAATGGTGAACTCATTCCACGATATGGAGGATAAGGTTAAGGTAGCCTCAGAGGTGGGCAGGATACTTAAACAGGGTGGCTTAGCAATAATAATTGAGTCAAAGCCAGGGTTAGCAGTACCTGGGCCACCACCATGGCTTAGGATGAAGCCTGAGGAGGTCCTCAGATACTTCAATAGTGAATTGTTTAAGGCAATTGAGGTAAAGGATCTAGGTAACTTCAACGCAATACTAATTAGAAGAATATGAATTAAATACTAAGCGTAGGCTCATCACGTTACCTCACCGTGATATGTGCAATTTATTAATTATATAATATTACGTAGTTACTGCGCCATCATATTTATTATATTTAGTTGGGGCCCAGCCCAGGTTTCCTTGAGTCAGCTGGCACCAACTGACGCATGGTGAATGAGGCTAATTCTCATTAGGTTAATGCCCGTACTTCAGTGCTGAATCTGTAGCTTAAGTTAAAGCTTCCACTACTCTTCTTAACCGTGAACTCAACGTCAACACCCTTTAGCTTACTCATCTTAGCTGATAATTCAGCCAATAATTCATTAAGGTCCTCGAAGAGCAGTGGAGCAATCTTACTCGGTATCTCAATACTCATGGTGAATGATGCCGTATCAACCTTATCAGTTAACATATCCTTATATTCACTGTATGAGTAGTACCTAACCACCTGGGGTGGTAGTATTGCATTGAAGACCCTGATCAGTAGGTCAGCTCTCCTGCGGGATAACATGCTTATCATTAGTACGGCTAATGGTTCAGTAATATCCTCAATGTTAATTAACCTAACACCCCTCTTCTTAGCTTCCTCTGCGGCTTCAGGTAGGAATACCTTAGCGGCAATGAAGGATTGGTTAGAGTAGGAGGCCTTCACAACATCCTCCCCAGTAGCCACAGCCCTAATGTGACCCCTTAATTCGCTACCCTCAGTCCTGAGCACGAATGAGCCATCCTCATTCAGCTCAAGCAGCATTACACCTAAATACGTTTTAACCCTAATAATGTTTACTCAAATTACGGCTAGTGGTAATTTTTAATTATTAATGTCAAGTTGATGCTGCTTCGCGTACTTAACGACATTAAGGGATTATGGTAGTTAAGAGTGGGCAATAATAATGCTAGGCTAGAATATAGTCTGGTTTAAATATGCCTAGTTTCAAGGTGGAAGTAGATGAAGTCATTAATTAATCAGAGGGTTAATTGGATGATGGCTCTAATGCCCTACAGTATTGCCATTGGCCCCTTAGGCACTTTACTAACGCTTGAAATAGCCGCCTTAAGGGGTAGTCCAATTGATGTTAGTTACGCAATGTCTGCTGGTTCAGCAGCCGGCGTTGTGGCTCCATTAATCTGGGGATTCCTACTGGATAAGTATGGTGGTAGGAGGATCCTAACCCTAGGTTTCCTTGGGACTGCCCTCTTCATGTTGACGCTCGCCTACGCATCGAGCATACCCCAGATAGCCCTTTATTATGCTGCAGCATCATTATTTTCATCGGCAGTGGGTGTGTCGGCAAGCATGATTATTGTAGGTTACTCAAGTAGGTCTAGGTGGAATGAATCATACTCAAGGCTCAACTTCATTAGTTCACTAGGCTACCTAATAGGCGACTTAACGGCAGCTGCGCTTTCAGGGTTCCTAAGCATCAAGGCAATCATACTCTCAATGGGTTCACTATCCCTTGCCTCAGTGGTCTTAACGCTTTATGCAATGCCCCAGGTAGTTAAGGTTAATAATACTAATAGTGACCCACCTGGGTCAATACCAGGTAGGGCATTAGAGTTAGGTAACATAATGAGCCTTATTACGCTCTACTCAGCCATCATAATATTCTACGTTTCATCAGGCATATTCAACACCCTTTACCCATATGGCCTAAGGATAGGGGGCTTATCTAAAACGTGGGTAATGGGCATAATTTCAATGGGTCTGGGGGTTCAGATACTGGGCTTTAGGATGGCGCCACGCCTAATAAGTAGGCTTGGTGGTAACGCTAAGGCTGCGTCAAGTTCATTAATCCTAAGGGGCTTATCCTACTCCCTAATAGGGTTAACATCATCAACGCCGGTGACCTTAATTGCAACAGGCCTAACCCTATACCCACTAGCCGCTGGCTTAGCATTCTCAACATTCTACACTGCATCCAATGTAATGATTTTTGAAAGGCTCAAGAATGGTAAGGAGGGTAAGGGTCTTGGGGTTTATAATGTGGTCGCTGGTTCATCATACTTAACTGGTTCCCTGGCCTCAGGCTACTTGGCGAATTCAATAGGAATAGGGCAAAGTTACGTTATAGCTGGGGTAATGCTATGGGGTTCAGCGTACTTATTTAAGCTAATTGATAAGAATAAGGTTACTGAAGTTTCTGAAGTAGCCAGGATCCATTAGTAATATGCTACATTAAGTAATTCCTCCTTATACCTCTATTGCCTAATGCGGTTTATGTTTACCATTGCGACAGACACAGTTCATTAAGCATTAAAGGTGGGTAAATGCATTTAAACACGGTACTTGACTTAGCGTTGTGCCTAGGATTGGTGTTACGTTGGGTGACCCAGCGGGGATTGGTTATGAGATAGTGGCTAAGGCATTGTTGAAGTTAAGTGGTATTGATGCTGAATTAACGTTAATAGGTAACCTGGAGCATTTTAAGAAGGTCCTCGGGATACTTAAGATTAATGATGATGTGCTCAGTAGGGTTAGGTTCATTGATATTCCAGGCGGCCCCTTTGAATTCGGTAAGGTTCAGGAGGAGGCTGGTAGGGTTTCCCTTGAGAGTGTTAGGAAGGGCGTTGAATTAGCCATGGCTGGTGAGGTTGATGCCCTAGCCACAGCGCCAATTAATAAGGAGGCTTGGGTTAAGGCTGGCTCAAGCTTCATAGACCACACCACTCTTCTTCAGGCCTTAACTAGGTCGAGGGAATCCTTAACGGTTTTCGAGACTAGGAGACTTAGGATACTTTTCCTTACTAGGCATATGCCCTTGGCTGACGCAATTAGGGAGATTAAGGCTACTAATGTACTTAACGGTATAATTAACGCAAGCAGGGTATTGAAGGCTCTTGGCGTTAGGAGGGGTAGGATTGCCGTTGCAGCCTTAAACCCACACGCTGGTGAGGGTGGTTTACTGGGTAGGGAGGAGATTGATGAAATTGCCCCAGCGGTTAGGGAGGCTAGGGTTAAGTACGGTATTGATGTTTACGGCCCCATACCAGCGGACTCGGTATTCCACCTGGCTGCAGTGGGGCAGTATGATATAGTGCTCTCGCTTTACCATGACCAAGGCCACATTGCCGCCAAGACCTATGACTTCAAGAGAACGGTTAGCCTAACCCTGGGTTTACCATTCCTGAGGACCTCAGTGGACCATGGAACAGCCTTCGACATAGCAGGCAGGGGTATTGCTGATGAAACCAGTATGGTTGAGGCTATTAGAAAAGCCGCAAAGTACGCGAACCAGTATAAGAGAAGATGGAAGAGTGCCTTTAAGGAATAATTATCTAATCACTAAAGTTTAGGGTGAAAAGCATTTGCATTACTAGTGCTTGATCATTGGGAATGGTATCACTTCCTTTATTGAGTATTGCCCAGTCAACACCATCACTAGCCTATCAATGCCTACGCCTAATCCCCCCGTTGGTGGCATTCCGTAGCTTAAGGCTAGGACAAAGTCATAGTCATAGGGGTGCGCCTCCTCGTCACCTCCCCTGAAGCGTTCAGCCTCCTCCTCGAAGAACCTGTGCTGTAGTTGGGGGTCATTAAGCTCAGTGTACGCGTTGGCAAGCTCCATTCCTGCAATGTATAATTCAAACCTCTCTATTAAGCCCGGCTTAGACCTATGGGGCTTACAGAGTGGTGTGGTTTCCTGCGGGTAATCCGTAATGAATGTTGGTTGAGTTAACTTGGGTGCAACAAGTTTATCAAATAATTTCTCAATCATAAACCCCCTAACGTACTGCCCACCCCTAGGCACTAGCCCATTCTCATTCATTAGCCTCCTCAACTCCTCATCACTCATTGACTCAATGTTCTTACCTAACTCATTACTAAGCGCCTCATACATTGTCATTCTTCTGAACGGCGCGGTTAACTTAACCTCAACCTTTCCTTCGCCAGTAGGGTACTCCACAGTGTCCTTACCAATAACCTTCACTGCGACTTGGGATATTAAGTCCTCGGTAAGCCTCATGATATCATTGTAATCCGCGTAGGCCCAGTATAGTTCAAGCATTGTGAATTCTGGATTATGGTAAACATCAATGTCCTCATTCCTAAACACCTTCCCAATCTCATACACCTTATTGAAACCCCCAATTATGAACCTCTTTAAGTAAAGCTCAAGGCTAATCCTCAGGTACCAATCCTCATCAAGCGCATTAACGTGAGTCTTAAATGGCTTAGCCAACGCTCCACCGTAAACAGGCTGCAGGATGGGGGTCTCAACCTCCATGAACCCCCTTGAGTTTAAGTACTCCCTAATGGCTTGAATAATCCTGAACCTAGTTTGAATAATCCTCCTAGCTTCACTATTGTATAGGAAGTCAAGGTACCTGTGCATGTACCTCCACTCCGTAGTATACTTACTCCAATCCGGTGGTTCAAGGAGTGCCTTAGCCAGTAGCGCGTAGTCATGGACAAGGAGCGTTAATTCACCCTTAAGCGTATAGAATAAGTCACCCTCAACCCCAATAATATCACCCCTATCAACGTACTTATGGAATTCCTCAAACCTATCTCCAAGTTCATTAATCCTTAAGTATAATTGGAGTCTCTCCCCCTCATCAAATATGTCGACGAATGAAGCCTTACCATGCCTCCTAATATTAGCAACCCTACCCACTGTCCTAATGCCCTTAATGAATGGGTCATGGCTAACAGGGTACTTCTTAGCAATTTCCCTAATTTGACTTATAGTGTGCGTAATCTCAAACTTATGTGGATATGGGTTAACACCCCTGTTCCTTAATTCCTCCACAATCCTTATCCTATTTGGGTCCCACTGAGGCTTATACATACTAATACGGTGGGTTCAATACTGATAGACTTAATAAACATTGTACTACATACGGTACATAGGCAAAGCCTAAAAACAGTGAAGTGCAGTGTACTTGATGCAGGCAGTTGACGATGACTTAGTGAATGCCTTAGCCATCCTTGGTTTATCAAGGAAAGAGGCTACAGTGCTGGCTTACCTACTACTGAAGGGTAGTGCCACGGCTAGGGAGATTATGGCTGACTTATCTATTCACCAGCCACAGTTATATAATATAATGGTTTCCCTTGAGAGGAAGGGGTTCATTAATGTCCAGCAGAGTAAGCCTAAGGTGTATGCCCCAATAGGTACGGGGGTAATAATGGAGATGATTGAGAGTGAAGTGCTTAAGCGTAAGCAAGCTGTGGTTAAGGCTTTAACATCATTAACAAGGGGTGATAGGGCAAGGAACTTGCTATGGGTTACTAGGGGTATTGATAATGTTATTTATAATTCAGCATCATTAATTCAGGAAGCCACCAGTGAACTATACGTATCAGCTCCACCAGTATTACTGGGTAGGCTACTTAAGTACATGAGTAATGTTGACCCCAGGGTTAAGGTGTATGTTTTAGTATACCCTGATTTAAGCAGTGAATTATTAAGCGAATTGAAGAATATTAGCAGTATTGTTGAGGTTAAGGTGAATAGGCTTGGCCCATTCTACTTCATTTCACCAAACGCTGAATCCTGCATTTTCGCATCTAGTAAGGCTAGCCTACTTAGGGACAGTGAAGTATATGGATACGTATTTAGGGATAGGGTAATGACACTTCAATTCATTCATGGGTTATTCGACGTATGGAGACGGGCGCAGACAGTATACAGGAGGGGCTTTAAGCCTTCAGATTACCCACTTGTGTTTAACTCCCATAGGTTCGCCACGTGGGAGATCCTTAAGGCTAAGGAATCTGGGTTAAACATTGAAGTTAGGATTAAGGGGCATTTAGTGAAGAATAATGAGGAAGTAGACTTAACTGGAGTACCGCTTAATGTAACGATAGATAGTGACGTAGTGAACTTCGAGCTTTTACCAAATAATGGTGATAAGGCATTGCTCATTGGCGGTACTAATGCATTAATTGAGGATGTTGAATCCGAGTACGTTGAGATTAGGTTAATGAATCAGTAAGCGCGATAGATTAAGGGAAGATCCTAATAACTGCCGTTTTCTATACTAGCTTATGTAGTAAAATTTTTAAAGCCTAGATGCTACTAAGATGACTATGGTAAATAATTCAGTCTCCCGACTGGTGAAGGTTACTGCAATAATGGCGTTGGTGTTAGTGGTGGCATATGGTGCATCTATTGTTCATGCTGAGCAAAAGCCATGGCTAAAGTTCGCTAATCCAGTCACCATAATATTAACACCGGGTACACCAATATGGAATCCTTATGCGCCAAGCAATATGATAGGTAATGTACAAACATATTTACCATTAGCAGCCTTTAACCCACTCACTGGTCAGTTCTATCCTGTTTTGGCTGAGAATTGGACTGTTCAAGTGCTTCCTAATGGTTCTGCATTATTCACAATCTACCTTAGGCCTGGCTTATACTGGTATAATGGTTCTGCTACCTTGCCTTTCACTGCTTGGGATGTTTATGCGCAATTCTACATTGGTATGAAAGCCTTTGCATGGTATGTGCCTTGGATTAATCAATCACTCGTCGACGAGGACATTAGAGTAATTAATAACTACACGATACAATTCCTATTCCAAAAATGGACACCATACATACAATATTGGTTATTAACAAGTTGGATAGACGTACCATATGAACCATGGAAGCCAATAGTAGATGAATTAAGAACAATAACCAATGTAACACAGGCAACAGAATTCGGCCACAATAACGTAACAAAATTCGTAGCACCATACTGGGGTTTATATCCGTATTACGTTAGCTACGCCAGCACAACCTACATTGACTTTACACTGGAGCCTCCTGCATTATTAGCAACATGGTATAAGGTATTCCCATTCGCAGATTGGGAAGATTACCAACCAACAGCAGTACTATGGGAGATTGGTGGTAATGCACAAGCTATGAGTGCAATGATAGCCGGCCAAGTTGACTACGATTGGATTGGTTTATCCGAGGCTCAGATTAAGATAATTAATAGTACGTCAGGCTGGTCATCATTCGCGTTACCAACATTTAGTACAATGGGTATTGCTGTTAATCCCTGGGTCTATCCATTTGATATTCCTCAGGTTAGGGAGGCTCTATGCGACGTTATTAATAGGACTGCTGTGGCTGCTGCATGGGGTTTAGCAATTAGTAAGCCTGACTATTATCCTGAACCTATAGTCCCAGAATCAATAGCAACTTTCCCATCCGACGTTAGGCAATTTATTATACCGTGTTCCTATGACCCAGCTAAGGCAACACAAATACTGCAAAGCATAGGCTTCTACCAGAAGAATGGAGTATGGTACACACCAAACGGAACACAATTAACGCTCTACGTATATGGGCCAAGTGGATTCACAGACTGGATGACAATGGCTAGTGATGCTGTTGAACAACTTGATGCATTTGGCATCAACGCGAAGTTAATTGGGCAGGACGTTGGAGTATTCTGGAGTACTACATTACCGAATGGTCAATATGGTGGAGCTACGACTTGGTTAGGTCAGGATCCAGGCTATAGTAGTATGTGGGGATTATTGGGTTGGCCATGGTGGGAAGTCGGTAATGTGATGCAAGCATACTATAAGGGTCATGATGTTTGGCCTTTCCAGTGGCCTAATGGTACATGTAGCCCAGTCATACTGCCTACTGAACCACCAGTGTTCACCAATGGTACTATTGTCTGGTGCGTTAACTCAACATTCGGTTACATTAACTTAACCAACTGGCAGATGTTTGAGAACATTGCAGCACCAGGAACACCCAATTACGATTTAATGATGAAGATAATCTTCGCTTGGTACCACTACTTCGTACCAATAATACCATTGTATAGTAAGCTCGAGCCCTATGAATACATGACTATGGCCATGGATCCGAATTGGCTATTCCAAGGCTATATTCTTGATCATTATCCTTGGTTGA
>NZ_JAGDXD010000034.1 GCF_023256255.1 Caldivirga sp.
TGGGGGCAACTCAATGACCTACCACTGAACGAGCGGAGCAATGAGAATGAAGGCAGTAAACCACCCAAAGAAAAACCACACCCATCAAGACGAGGAGGAGGTCAGTTAAACATGTATTGCCCTGAGTTAAATTATGGTTAAGGTAATTAATGCTTAGTACCAGAAAGTTGAGTAAAAGACGTGCTCATTAATGAAGCTCCCGCTCTTATACGCATTACACGCCTTCCTTAACTGGCATTTACCACAGTTAGGCTTATCACGGATGCATACTGACCTACCAAGGTTCCATAGGTAATCATCGAGTGAGAAGGCGTCAGTATGAGAATACATGGATACTATTTTCCATGAGTCCCTAACTAAACTCCTTAGGTTAACATCATCCTTAGGAGTGAAGGGTATACCACTAGTAACCATGTTCATGAATCTTTGATTTAATTCAACTAAGCCAAGCCTAATGGCGATTCTCGTTAAATGATTATCGACAGCTACCTGGGCATTATTAATATCAGTAAACCTAATTATGCCTCTACCATGAATGAACTTAGCCAATAGGTATGTCTTCTTCTCCACTGGGTCCGTGTATGCGGTGAAGTTCCTCATTAATTCAACTAAGCCACCTGCACCAAGTAATCTCCCGCCAGTGGATCTTAAGGCGCTTAACGTAGAGCTGTTGAATAATGAAGCGATCTTAACGCCTAAATCCGACAGTAAGAATGCCCTAACTCCATAATCCCATACGTCACCTAACCAATCCTTAACATCACTGGGTTTTAAATTAGCTAGCCTACTGGGGGTGAAGAATGATTCATCATTCTTGAGTTTTTCAGCTCCAAGTTTCCAAAGTAAGTCAGAGCCAACGTAGCTCTTACCGTTAATTAAGGCTTCATAGGGGTGTCCAGGTAAGTTAAGCCTATGGTCAATGGCAACCATGGCCATGAAGTACGTGGCTTGAATCTCCAAGTCTAATTCAACTGAGGGATAGTAATCCGGGTTAACGTAGTTATCTTGAACAGGCCTTATACCACTGACTAGATCCGCTACCTCAATAACCTTATCGTAATTTACCCAACCAACATCATTACCTACGTAACTTATCCTCATTCATCATACCTATCCCTAGCTTTCTTTAAAGAATTCCCCTGCGCATTACTGTTAGCTATTGTTAAACTTCAGTAAAACGCTTATTAGGAATCCTACCTTAAGCTTAAGTGTGTCTAGTGAAGGTAGGAGGATTGACTTGCCTCATAGATTCATGGAGTTATCACCATCGGCAAGGATAATAGTTAGCTACCTTCAATTTGAGAGTATTATTAACGGTAGAGAGTACGTAACGTTCAATGACATTGTTGAGAACACTGGTCTAAGTCAAAGGGCTGTGAGGGGGGCATTAAGTGAATTGAAGGCTAAAGGTATAATTGAGGTAATACTTGACATTTCAAGGGGAAGAAGGTACCTGTATAGGTTAATTCCAAGTAACATAACTATAGTGGAGGAGCAGGTTGAAAGTGGCCTGTATCTAGTTGATGTGGGTATAGGTTTACCATCAATGATGAGCTTCAGGGTTTATAGGACAATTAGGGCATCAGCAGTAGTCTATTACACTTCCCACGTCCCACAGTCATTCCTAGAGTACACTAAGTGCACCTGCGCCTCACTACCACTAGAGGGTACTAAACCCGAGCAGTTAGTGTTCCTAGCAGGCAAGGTATTATCCTCCGGTGGAAGCATCACAGTAGTATACGACCAGTTACTGGACTGGGAGTTACTGGATCAATACATTAAGTTGATTAAGGAGTCTAGGATTGGGCCCGTTAGGCCCTTATCCTCTGTTTCCCCATTAACATTAGGCATTCAACTACTGATGAGTGGATCCAATGAGACTTTAACCTTCAGGAGAGGCAACATTAGCATTAGGTTAATTAGAGTTAACCCAGGTGGTGAGGTAAGGAATGTGAATAAGGGCCTATTACTTAAGGTTTTTGAAATAAGGAGGATTAATGAACTAGTTGAGATTAGGCAGTTAAGTAACCTTAATAACCTAGCAGGCGATTATGAAAGGGTTATGGTTATTTACGAACTAGTACCAGAGTACCCGGTGGGTTAGCTTCCCCAAGCCTTCCTAAGGCGTTCAGCATACTGAATGGGCGTTTCCGGGATTGGCTTAGCGTTGAAGAAAACCTTAATGAAGCTAACATCACCACCCCACCTGGGCACAACGTGAAAGGCAACATGTGGGTAAGCGACTAACCCAATGTTAAGGCCATGTGGGTGATAAGTATTCCTCAAGACAGCCTCAGCTTTCCTAACAAGCCTAAGAGCCCTGTATAATTCATTAACACTTAATTCACTTAAGGATACATGCCTCCTAGGCACTATGACAATGTGCCCATTATTGAAGGGTTCATCATAAGCGTAAATAGTGAAGTCATCCTCCTCAGCTATTAGTAATTCACTGTTCAGATTACAGTACCTGCATAGGGTCCTATACTCAACGCCAGGTATCTTCATGGGTAAGTTACTTAATGGGTATCTTTATGTTTAACTCCTTAGCAAGCTCCTTATACCTATTCCTAACAGTAACCTCAGTTACTTGAGCAGCTTGAGCAATCTCCTTCTGAGTCCTAACCTCACCCTTAAGCAGTGACGCTATGTAGACGGCAGCAGCCGCTAAGCCTGCTGGATCCTTACCTGCGGTTAAGCCCTTATCCTTAGCCTCCTCAAGAACCCTAATAGCCTCCTTAGCGATATCACCAGGGAGTTTAAGCTGCTCAACTATCTTAGGCACGTATTGCCTTGGGTCACTTAACGGTAACCTAATCCTAAGCTCCCTAGCAATCAACCTAAAGCACCTCGCAATCTCCTTCCTAGGCGCCCTAGTGTACTGTGAAATTTCATCAAGGCTCCTAGGCATGCCCTGCATCCTACAGGCCATGTGGAGGCAAGCTGCTATAATCGCTTCAACGCTCCTACCCTTAACTAAACCGCTCTTAAGGACCTGCTTATACACGGCTAGGGCCTCATCCATACAGGACTTAGGTACACCAAGCTGGTGAGCAATCCTATTTAACTCATGGGTTGCCTGAACAAGGTTCCTCTCATAGCTTGTTTGAACCCTAATCCTCTGCTGCCACTTCTTGTACTTAAGGATCTCAAGCTTCTTCTTTAAGTCAGGGGACTTTAATGTGGTTTCAATCCTAGTAACAAGCTCCTCACTGGTAACCCTCTCCAATGGTCCACCAGTCCTAGCCCTATCCTCCTTCTCCTCGGGTGTGAAAGCCCTCCACTCAGGTCCAGTGTCAAGAATGTGCTCCATGAGTACGTAGCCGCAGGAGGCGCATACTATCTGCCCTCGCTCAGCATCCTCAATAAACACGGTATTACCGCATATTGGGCACTTTAACTTCTGTCCACTTTGATCAACAAACTCCAGGTTATTACCCTCCCTCCTAAATAGTTTAAACTTCTGAATTATTAACTCCCTCCTGGTTTCATCCTGCTGGTTAGAATCCCCCTGTGTGGTGCTCATGTTACCTCCTTTCCACCTAATTAAAACTTTACTCATTTATAAACCTTTCGCCTAAAATAAACTACATTAACTTAAGTATTATTCCAACGTGACGGCCGGGTAACCCCACCCCCTTCACAGGCCTGCCCATGCAGGTCTCCAGGGAGGGAGACACTAAATATTAAGGCGTACACTTTTTATCTCTATCGGTGCCATTAAATAAGGAAGCTGGGGAAGTGCGATTAAATGATGGGGAAGCAATCATGTAATTCACCATGTTTACTTCATGCGCATTCCTTTTAAAGTAACTTAGTGAGTATGGTTAATGGAGGTTATTGTAGTTACAGCATCATGGGATGTTCACCTTGGCTTCATTAAGTATCATTGTAGGCGGTTACTTAATAAGGGTGTACTCTGTAGAGTAATCATGATTAATGATAATGATGCTAAGGAGTTATTAATTAAGTACGGTGTAAGGGATGGCATCATTAAAATACCTGTGGTGCTTATTTTAAGTGAAAATAGAGTTAACGTTATTGATGTTAATCAATTAAGGAGCCTCTGAGCTACCTTACTGTTCATAGAAAAGTAATTAATCCCCATCACTACCTAAAGTGCTAGGTAAATATGCTAAATAGGTACTTGAAAATAGGATTCACCTTAGGGTTCATAGCAGTCTTCCTAGCACTTATACTTCTCCTAGGCCAATACAGCCTAATCCCAATTGCACTAAACCATAATTGCTCAAGCGCATTAGTAATGAATTTCACTGGTAATGCGTACTTAGTGCTAAATAATACGGGGCTCATTAACGCTTCATCGGTGGTCATTATTTATCAACACATACCTCAAACCAATATAACCATACCGCAGGAGTATAACCTAACTACGACGCGTTTAAATGCAACTAAACTAGTATTTCTCAACATTAGGGGTATTGCCATTAATTGCAGTAACTCACACTTATTCATTAATCTCTATTCCGTGAAGAGACCAGTATATTATTATCCAGCTTGGATACTAATGCTAATCTTGTTCTTAACCTCAATAGCATTAATCGTACTGGGGTATATTGAATTAATTGAGTCTAGGGTAAGTGGCTTAAGGGGGAGTTGATTTTACCCGCATGATTTAGTAAAAATAAATTTTCCAAGTAAATTACGATGGCTTCATTATAACTATGACTGTGAACCACTGTAGAATGATCTGTAGGAAAAACTTATAAAGACCTAGTAGTGAATTAACCTATGAGTCCGGTTAAGTCTATGGGAGTGTCTAGGGGTGTTTTGGCTGCTGTGGTTGTGGCTGTTGTTGTGGTTGCTTTGG
>NZ_JAGDXD010000035.1:0-5170 GCF_023256255.1 Caldivirga sp.
ACTTCCACTACGACGCCTTCTTCAACATAACTTCACTTGACGGCTACGGCTATGGCCGCGTACCCATAGGTACTTCAACTACTGATTTCCACTACGAGGGCTTACCTGACTTGGTAATTGCAGGTGGCTTAATCACAGTGAGTGCCCCAGACATATATGATATTAAGGGTAACTTAATAGCCGCATCAGGCTTCGAATTCTCACCAACAGCATCATTACTCTTTGAAATAACCACCGGACCGCAGTATGCTCAGATACTCTATGGTCCATTACCCATTAGCTTCCTGATAAGTGGAGTGGCTATACCGGCTGTTAAGTTCGTTGGTACTGTTCCACCAGCTCCAAAGGCTCAACCTGTTTCACCACAGCACATGCTACTAACAATTGAGCTTCAGACAACTAACGGTACATGGGATGTAGCTTTACTTAACCTATCGGCATTAGTTAACTTGGCTATCCAGGAAAATACGCCTAATGTAGTGATTAGTGGCGTATGGACGTCATTACTGCCCACAGTCCTTGAGGTAACCCAATACACCCCTGGAGTAAACGTAACTAACCAGGAGCCTCTGATACTTGAGAAGGCCCAGCAGCTTAAGGCGGTGTTACTAGTTGGCCCATCACCAACGCAATTATCACCGATAGCCACTGGAAGCGTTACGCAGTATAATTCATACCTAACAATAGCAGTATTCCCATCACTACAGGTAGTCCACATAATTAATGGATTCCTAGCCCAATCACCAGTAGTTGAGCTACCGTTACCAACACTACAGGGTACATTCAACGCAACTTCAATAGTCGGCACGTCTCCTGGCGAGTTGACGGTTCAACCATTCTACTACCCAACCACTCAAACAGTCTACTATAACCTACAGCTCTACTACGGCACAATAATGGTTGGTTCAGGAGTATTTGAGGCAACCTACAATAACTCAATGACTAACGTATACAACGCACCGTATGCTATACCATACGGCTACATATACCCAATATTTAAGGCTTACTACCCGTCACAGTATTACCCAACCCTAGTTAACAATACATTATACGGCACAGCCTCAGAAAAGCAATTCTTTTTATACTCTGGAATTCCATTCCCCTTCTACTATGCTGAGCAGGGTATTACCGCTGTCCACATAATGCTATATAAGGCCGTCTTCGTTAACCTATGTAACCAAACCTTAACTCAAGGTATTGTGCAGGTTACTACACCGTACGGCGCATTCAATGTATCGCTTGCATTTGCTTACCCATACACAGTATTACAGTACCCAGTGCAGGTCAATATGTGGAATGTGCCTGTAATGCAGGTAACGCCAACTGCAAGCTTCAAGTTATTCTACTTCGGCTACGTGATGCCTCCAGTTAACCCATTCACTAGGCAGGCCATAACAACACCAATAACCCTACAGTCAACTGTGGTTAACATAATATACTTCCCGTTAATTGACGTAGTGTTCCAAGTAGTCACCCCAGTCACAACACCAGCCACACCGCTACCAGGCTTCGTTGTGGCCGCCTACAGTTCAGTGACTGGACAGAAGATGTTTGAGGGAATCAGCAACGGCACCACTGAGTACGTTAATGTCAATGGCCACATTGTCGGCTTCCAGCTACCTGCACCAAACGCTAACACTGGTTTACCCAACTACGGTACTGTACTCATAATGAACGTGCCCATTAACGCAAGCTACATTATGCCGAACAGCTACTTCGCGTTGAGGGTTAGGACAATATCACCAAGCGTTGAGTCAACCTGGACCTACAACTACTACCAGTACCTGTGGAACCAGACCTACAGTCAGTACTCAGCCTGGCTTGGTTTACCAAGTGGTGTAACTGCCTACACCTTCGGTACCAGGGGCCAGATTGATGAGGGCTTAACAGTGTACTACAACGCCACCTACTCAATACCAGTAAACACCTCATGCTACTACACCTTCCTACTACCAGTCTACGTTGAGAACCTGCAGGTCTACGTTGTTGACTCACAGAATAACGTATTAGCCAACCAGTTAGTCTACCCAGCCAGCCTACTACCCGGTGCGGCAGTCTGGATGAACACAACACTGGCAATATACGATGCCTACAGTCCATACGCTGGGGCTAGCGTATGGTATCAGTATCCAAGTGATGCCTGGAACCTAACCTTCTTCGGAACAATGGGTATTGCTGGGGCGAAGCCGCTCTACACTAGGTTAGCTGGCATATTCTATAACTTAACATCAATAGCGTTGGGTGAGGGATTATACAGTGATGTACTTAACAACCAGTCATACCTACTAACCGCAGTATACTTAGCCAACGCCTCAAGCAGTAGTCCATACGCAATATTCAAGATCCCATCATACCCATACGGTAAGGCATCCGAGGGCTACTTAGCCAGGCTCTTCATGCCTGGGCAAGTGTTCTACGGTAAGGCATTCTACCTAGGCTACGAAGTATTCAGCGGTAACCTAATAGTGCCGCCACCAGGCATGATAACGCTAGTGTACGCTAACGGCACCATAAAGTACGTCTCAAGCTACACAGTATACGTTGGTGGACAGGCAGTATCAGTACCGCCAAACTCAATAGTAATAGTCAGCAGTGTCTACCCAACCTTGATAAGCGTTAAGAGTAAGAGCCTAGGCTACAATGTACCTAACACAGTCGTGGCATTAACATTCTACGACTCACTATTCAAGGTACTTATACCAAGCAACACTGTGTCAGGTAGTATAATATCATGGGCCCAGAGTTACCTAGGCACCATACTGGCGCCATTCGAAACCATTAGCAAAGCCTACACCATTAGCCCAGTGGACATAGCCCACTACGGCACGGACTACATATACAACGATTACAGTGGTGTTGACTACTCCAAGTACGCCTCACCATATTCGGAGTACGCCCTAGTAACCTACTACCTACCAAACCTAGCCGGTGAAGTACTCGCGCCAGGTGAAAAGCCTGAGTTACTGCCAATGAGCAACTTCATCTGGAATGGTTCGGCCTATATAACTAACGTTACCGTTGGTTCATCAATATTCAGTTTCTCAGGTACCACAACGTACGTAACAAGCCCATACGCCAGTCTGTTATGGCCACCAGCGTTATCAAGTGAAGTTAAGTTGGACACCCTATCTGCTGAGGTTACGTTACCTGCAACGTCACTAAGTGTGGCCGTTGGCTCCTACGCATCATTCAACCGTAGCGTAACAGTGTCCTTCTCACCATCAAGGGCTGCATTAGCCCTAAGGACCTTTGAGGCTTACGTGTATGTTGAGCCAGGTAGCAGCATAATTAACGCCACTGCGGTGGTGCAGTTGCTCGTCACTAATAGTACTGGCACTTACGTTGTTGATGTTGCCACGAAGAACCTAACACTGTACTACAACCTGGCTGTGGGCAGGTGGGTGCCTATGGCGTTCACCGTAAGTGTACCAAGTATATTAACCCAGTTAACCAATGCTACGGCTGCTAAGCTGCTGACGCAGGTATTGGCTAAAACAGCAAGCATAACCGGTGAGAACGTCATAATAACAGTATACGGTAGTGGATCAGGCTGGGCTTTCGAAACTACTCCAGTGCTCTCAACTGCAATGGGCGGCTACCTATCAAGGAACAGCACCACGGTTTACGCTAATGGCATGGGTGCCAACCAGAGCCTAGTGTGGTGGAGCATAGTGCCAGTTAATGCTACTTCACTACCCTTCGGTACAGCCACAACAAGCGTAGGCTGGGCCAACTACTTCGGTTCACCATTCACACTACTAGTGTCAGTGGGCCCAAGTGGGTCAGCCCTAGTGGACATACCGACATACGCACCCAACACAGCCGGCTACACACCAATACTACCAACCTACAACCTAACAACCATACTAGTCAGCTACCCAAGCATAGTTACTAACATTGGCGCCGCCGCCACTGGAAATGAGGCTGCTAATGCACTGTACTTCGCCAAGATAGCTAGGGTGTATGTGCTTGGCACACAGAGTACACCCAACCAGCCAAGCTGGCTATCAGTAATGGTGACTGGCTACGCCCCAACCAACGCCATAGTGACGCTACCGTACGTTAACGCCTCAGTATTCACAGTACTGAACGCATACAACGTAACAGGCAACTGGAGTACAATCTACGTGAGTTCACTGCCACCAGGTACAGTGACTGCTACTATGACTGGTGATATGAGTGAGGGCGTGCCTGGAGTCGGCTTCGGTACTGGTGCAGGCTTCTGGCCACTCTACGCACTATACGGTGTAGTAGAGGGTATGCCGTTAAGTGGAACTGATGTGTCAGGTAACATGCTGGCGTTACCCACAGTGTACCTTGAGGGCATTGAGGTTTACAACACCATGACTCCACCGTCACCAATACCGTACGCCACCGTGACTGCTGGAGTGAATGCAACCGGCTTCGTCTACTACGTTAACGGCACCAAGATAACCTCAATGACATTCCCATCACCAGTGCAGTTACCGTTCGGCATGATAACACTGATACCGGTGCAGAATGTCTATGGTTCAACATTCTCAGTGAATGCCACCGGGGTGCTTTCAGCATTAGAGAGTAAAATGACACCTACGGGTATAATGGCCTTTGTTGAACCATCAATGGACTTAAGCATAACCTACTACGTGAAGTACCTGTACATCGTAACCTACACATCATATACGCAGGCCTTCGTGTTCTACCTATACAACTACGCTGGCCAGCCAGTAACCGTGAATGGCTACACTGGTGAATTACCGTTAAGCGCAATGCAGAGTTTCATTGAGCCAATAGTGGCCAATAGTTCAGCCAACATCTACATACCATTCCTAGAGCTCTACGCAGGCACTAATGCCACTGTAACCCAAGCGTCAGTGAGCAGTGGTTACTCCAGGCTTGTTGGTAAGGAGCTTGGTGGTTGGGTTGATAAAGGTATGACATTCCCAACCACTGATGGTGACCAGTACGTTAAGACTACGTTGGCTGGAACATTCACTGTGACAGTGTACTACGCCCCATTAAGTATGGTGCAGGACTGGAACAGTAGGCCATTAGCCAACCAAACCGTTGCAGTATTCTTCGGTAATAACCTAGTTGGCTTAACAGTAACCACCAGCAATGGTACACTAGCCCAGCCACTGCCAGTAAGCGTCACTGTGTCTGCAACCACAATTTACGCTAACGGCACATC
>NZ_JAGDXD010000035.1:5180-23537 GCF_023256255.1 Caldivirga sp.
TACTCCACCGGTTAGGATTGCGGTGTTCTGGTACGATAGTTACCCATTATGGTTACTTAACCCGAAGCAGTACTACTTCATAGACATATACGATACCAGTGTGCCTAATGACGTTTACCAGCTTGGTGACTCATTTGCGGCTATTGGCGTTAGGACTTACGTCTACGCCATGACTGTGACCGTTGAGACTGTTGGTGGACAACCCGTCAGCAACGCTACCGTGGTGACGTATGACTCAACCGCTAATGGTGTTGAGTTTGAGAGCATAACCACCACGGGCACCAGTGGTTCAGCCACCATATACGATGCCAGGGTGTCTAAGATAGGTACCACAGTCTATAGCCAAGTGCCTTCAACAAGCTTCTACGTGGTAGCCTACTACTACGTGCCGGGTGTTGGCTACGTTGAGGTTGGTAATGCAACATACAGTATACAGCGTGGCGCCACTGTGCCAAGTGGAGTATTCAGCGTAACGTTGAGGGCAGTGTTAACCCCAGTGACTGTTGGCGTCAGCACAGGCTTATCACTAAGCACGTTGACAAGCGTTGGTACAATACCAACCGGCGCAAACCTAGCGTTGACCGTAACTGAGCCAGTGTACAGTGTTGGTACCACTGGAATAGGTACGCCAAGCATTGGTGCTCCATCAACAATGCAGGTGTTCTCAGGAACATTCACAGTACCATCAAGCGGCACCGTAACCACACCAGTACTACCGATAAGCGTCACTGGCGCCACAGTTAATGTGACGACTATACAGTGGATGGGTGTTCCAATAGGCACCTACTCAACTAAGGTATACACATTAACCGTCAGCAACGCCTCAGCACCACTACAGTACACTGTACCAGCTGGTGCATTAACAGTGACCCCAGCCCTGAAGCCACTGCCCAGTGAGCAGACTGCGGTAACAATATTCTATGGTACAACCCAAGTCACCACTGGTTCACTGCCAGGCACCTTCGTACTGCCTGTTAACAGTCCATCAGGCACAAGCTATGCCGTTGACGTAGCAATACAGGGTGTGCCGGAGAGCCTAAGCGCAACAATAATGAATGGTGCAGTGCAGAGCCTAATAGCCCCAGCAGGCGCCCTAGCCGTCCAATTCTCAGGTGGCTTAACACCAGTAAGCTACACGCTGAACCTGACTTATAACGGCATGGTTATTGCCAGTGGCTCAGCCAGCGACGTCAGCATAGTGCTACCACCAGGCACATACAGTTTAACTGGTGTAATCACCGGTGTACCAATATCAGCCATACCAGTGTCCGTGGCTAACGGCACCACTACACCAGTCACGATACCAGTAGGTAAGGTTGCAGTGGGCTTCGCCAGTGGTTTAACACCAAGTAGCTACACGCTGAACCTAATATACAATGGTATGGTTATAGCAAGCGGTGGTGCTAGCGACGTTAGTGTTGTTGTGCCAGCCGGCACATACAGCATAAACGGTACCATTGATGGCGTACCATTATCAGCAATGAGCTTCACCGTTGGCGCCGGTTCAGTGGCATCAGTCACATTACCAGTGGGTAAGATAGCCGTAGGCTTCGCAGGTGGTTACGTGCCAAGTAGCTACACGCTGAACTTAACGTACAATGGCATGACCATTGCCAGTGGCTCAGCAAGCGCAGTTAGCATAGTTGTACCAGCCGGTACCTACAGTATAAGCGGTGTAGTGAGTGGTGTACCAGTACCAGCATTAAGCGTATCAGTGGCTGCTGGGCAAATAGCCTCAGCCACGATACCAGTGGGTAAGGTTGCAGTAACCTTCGCAGGCGGCCTAATACCAAGCAGCTACTCACTAGCCCTACAGTACAGTGGTAGGACAATAGCCAGTGGTTCAGCCAGTGACGTCAGTATCGTTGTGCCAGCCGGCACGTACACGCTGGTTGGTAACGTTAGCGGTGTACCACTGTCACCAATATCATTCAGTGTTGGCACTGGTTCACAGGCATCAGTTAGTGTGCCAGTTAGCCAGTTGAGTATTGCAGCATACACTGCTAATGGAGTGCAGTTGAGTAATGCGCAGATAGCGGTAACCTACAGTGGTAAGCAGGTTGCTGCTGGTGTTGGTTCATTAAGCGTCATAGTGCCAGGTGGCGTATCATACACTGTTAGCGTCAGCGCCTACGGTGTCACCAACTCAACCACCGTGACGCCAACCGTTGGTTCAGTAATGAGCATTAGGGCTATAGTACCAATAAGTGGCTACGTGATATTCGGTGCATTCGTACCGTTAAGCACGCTAATACTGATAGCAGTCATAATACTGATAGTGATAATAATAATAGTGGTGCTACTGATGGAGTACGGTAACTGGAGGAGGAGGAGGTTAGCAGGCGGCTTATTTGGACCAGGCGCTAAGTAAGAATAATGAGGCTTAAAAACACTTAATTAAATTCCCCTTTTTCTTTTTCAATTCCTTTTCCCTAAAGTTTATGGTTAAGGTTCTGTACTCCTCATTATGCTAAAATTTAAATAAAGCCGGCACTTGGGTTCTTAATGAGTAATGAAAGTAAGCAACCTGAGCAGGGGGAGGAGTATTTAGTACCGGTTGAGAGGTATATGGCTGCTGCAGTTAGGTTGGGTGCAAGGGTCTCTAACGGTTACCTTCAGGAGAGGGGGTTCATATTCACTGTTAGGCCTGATGGGTTAAGGATATTTAACCTGAAGAGGATTGATGAGAGGATTAGGATTGCTGCAAGGATGATAACTAGGTATCAGCCGTCGAGGGTAATGGTCCACTCCACCAAGCCCTACGCCTTCAAGCCCATTCAAATGTTCTGCAAGTTCGTAGGCTGCCTACCAGTAACCGGTAGGTTAATTCCAGGTACCTTAACTAACCCCTACCTAGCCCACCACATTGACATTGACCTACTCATGGTTGCTGACCCTAAGACAGACTTCCAGGCCATTAATGAAGCCTCATTAACAGGTATACCGGTAATAGCCCTAGTGGACACTGACAGTGACCCAACCTTCATAGACTTGATGATACCCTGCAATAATAAGGGTAGGAACAGCCTAGCCCTAGTCTTCTGGCTACTGGCTAGGCAAGTGCTTAGGGAGAGGGGGGAGTTGAAGCCTGATGAGGACCTACCAGTCAGTTGGGAGGAGTTCAGGGTACCCATTGGTCAATCCCAACCATAATGCCTCACAACCCACCCCTTATTGACAAGTAAACCCCAATTAACGTTACCACCATTGCCGCAGCCTCCATTAACCCAACGGCCTGGTGAAGAAGTAGGTAAGCCAGTATTGTTGAGCCAACGGGCTCAATGAGTGTTACCGTTGAAACCACGGTGGCTGATAGGTACTTTAGGGAGTAGTTCAGTAGCGTGTGGCCCATTAACATGGGTCCAGCCACTATTAGGGTAACCATGATTAACGCCCTAGAATTAGGTATGGTTAAGTTAACCCCCATGAGTAAAGCCACAGGCGCAGTGAATAAGGCTGCGGAGGCGTAAACTAGGGTTGAGTAGATTGAGGTGGGTGACTTAACCCTAGCTAACTCACCAATTGTGAAGTAAAAAGCCCCAGACACGGATCCAATTAAGGCTAAGGCATCACCCAGTAGGTTACCTTCACTTAAACCATAGGATGAGTACATCATGGCCGCCACACCCATTAACGCTAACGCAGCCCCAGTCATTGTTAAGCCACTAACCCTCCTCCCAAGGGCTAGGGTAATGGGTATTGTGAAGACCACGTAAGTGGAAACTATGGTAACGCTCATGGCAACTGTAGTGTAGTATAGTGAGGTTACCCAGGTCATGAAGTGTACGGCTAAGGCGAGGCCACCTAATGTAATCAACTTAATGGGGGTGTTTAAGCCATGCCTCCTCAAGTCCCTAACCGTGAGTGGTGCTAATGCTAATGCGGCGAGGGTGGTTCTCCAGAAGGATACTGAAATTGGGTTTAACCCACTCCAGATTATTAGTATTGATGCCCATGATACTGCGAAGCCTGCCGCGGCAAGTGAAGCCACTGCATTAGCCTTACTCATTGTTGAAGCCCTAGGTGACTCAACCTGAGGTTAACCACATTATCAACTGTTGTGGGTTACTTGCCCTAACCCTTATTGTTATTGGGCCTAGTGGACTCTCCACCTCACCCATGGCGAAGGAGAGTACCCCAACGTAGGCTGCCTGCTTATTAACGTTAATGATGATTTCATCACCCACCACACTGTGGTTGAGTAAATCCCTTGCAGTGTCCCTAATCCTCTCCTTCCTTATCAAATCCCTAAGCCTACTCAGGTAATTCAAGCCCTTAGCCTTACCGTGAACGTACCTAACCCCATTAACCTCAATGACCTCCAACTCATCGAACTCAACAATGTTTAAGATGGCCCTCTTAACCTTAACCTCACTCTCAGTGGGCTTAACCTCAGCGTAAACCTCAACCTCAACTTCACCCAGCATTAGGTTCACCGTAAACCTCCCTCACTATTAAAGCTACCCTACTCCTCAAGTCCTCTATGCTTAACCCCTCATTAACTATAACGTAATCAGCTAAGCCAATCAAGTCCCCTAAGCCGAAGGCAAGCTCCCTGTAATCCCTAGCCATTAAATCACCCAGGCTCTTAGGGTCATCAGGCCTACCCCTACTGGCCAATCTCCTAAACCTAACCCCAAGGCTGGCCACAGTGAATATTAACTTAACCTCACCCAACCCCTCCCTGAAGGCCTCATACTCCTCCCTACTCCTAAGCCCCTCAATAACTACCTTACCATCATTAAGCCTACGTAAATCCTCCAGCACAAGCCTCGCAATGATCCTTGAACCATACATTACCCTAAGCCTAGTTGCAGCCTCATTACTACTAACCCCCATTTTCTCAGCCTCCCTCCTAACGTAATCACCCATTACAATAACCCTAAAACCCATTTCAGCCAATATACTGCTCACAGTGGACTTCCCTGAACCAGGTAAACCAGTTATGCAGAGTATGGGCACAGTCCACGCTCCGCAGTGGGCTTAAATCCTTAACCAAGATCCCAGGGTTTAAACTAGGCATTAAGGTTTTAAGCAATAATTACGGCCTACTGCCTAAATGGAGTTAATCCTAATGTCGATTAAGCCGGGCTTTGGTGATGCAATACTGGATGGTAGGAAGAGGGCTGAGTTGAGGAGACTTGTGAATGGTCCAATAACCCCAGGGGACACCGTGGTCCTTTACTTATCATCACCAAGGAAGGCCATTGAGGGGTTCTTTAAGGCTGGGAGGGTTTACATTGGGAGGAGGAGTGAGTTAATGAGGATTGCCAGTGGTCTTGGGGATCTTGGGTTAAGGGAGGGGGATTGGAATTACATTGATGAGGATAGGGATGGAATGATGATTATTGTTTCAGAACCGAGAAGATGCATTAAGCCACTTACCCTAGATCAGTTAATCAGTATGATTCCTGGTTTTAAACCACCCTTAAGCTACATTAGGCTTAAGCCAAATAGTGACGTCTACTGGTTAATCTTCAGGAGATGCATTGAACCATACTTCAGAAGCCTATGGAAGTAGGGTTTAACCCCCCATCAGTACTAGACTAGTTACTTCTCCTCCTTACCCTTCTTCAACATTGCTAAACCAACCATTATTGATGCGTATATGTGTAGTTTCCAGGCTTCTGGGTATTCACCGTACTCCTTAATTATCTTCCTAGCTAAGTCCCTCAACTCAACAGCCTCCTCATAAGTTAAATCATCCTTATCGAGAAGCTCCTTAAGCCTCTCATACTCCTCCCTACTTAATGGGTTAATCCTAATCAGTCTCATAATCCTCTTAGCCTCATTCCTAACCATATCAGCCTTATCCCTCTTAATAACACCCTCAGTAGTTAGGAATTCAACGAAAAACTCCTGGTAATCCCCAAAGGCCTCACTAACCCTATCAACCCTATTACCCAATTGATTAAACCTAGCGTCAACATCCTTAAATCTACCATCAATGTAATCCCTCAATTCACTAAACCTCGAATCAGTGTAATTCTTCAATTCATTGAATTTTAAGTCCACGTAGCTTTTTAATTCATTAAACCTTAAATCCACGTAATTTCTTAACTCATTAATACTATTATTCACCTGATTGAGCCTCTCATCAATTGACTTAAACTTCTCATCAGACTGCTTAAACCTATTATCCATCTCATTAAACCTCTCACCAATGGCCTTAAGCCTGTTCTCCATATCATTGAGTCTTTCACCCATCTGCTTGAATCTTTCATCCATTTGTTGGAATCTTAAATCAACTTGCTTAAATCTATCATCTATTTGTTGGAATCTTAAGTCAATCTCCCTAAACTTACCACCAAGCCAATACAAGGCACCACCAAGCATACCAATCACAGTAACAGACAATCCAACAAAAGCAAAAACAACAGCATCAATCATCAGTGCTTTCTACCTAGTGAGATTTAAATAATTTATGTTAATGATAATACTTTAAGTTAACTATATGGCATGTGAGCTTTTAGATTACAGTTCATTTAACGCTAAGGTCCTTAATTAGTCATTGATCCTCTGATTAATGAGAAGTATTGGTTACTAGTTATTAGGGGAGGCACAATGTTTATAAATTAATTATTGGTAATCAATAACTTATGAATAGATTCGGTGGTTTAGATAAAGGAATCCTGAAGAGCATAGATGAAGGTAAGATAAGTAGGCATCAGTTGCTTGCCATAGTTTCGGTATCCCTGGGCATGTTTTTATGGGGTTTCCTACTAGCCCTAGCCCCCTTAACTACCCGGTGGTCTTTTGTGCCACAGAGTATGGTTGGGTATGTTCTGGTCTCAGCCCCCGTGGCCTTAACTATAGGTAACTTAACAGTGGGTAAGCTTTCAGACGGGTATGGTAGGAAGTATACGTTTATGCTTACCCTTGCGCTTTACGGCGTTGGTACATTGCTGATAGTGTTTTCTGAAAACATATATACGCTAATAGCCGGTATAGCTTTGGCTGAGTTTGGCCTCGGTGGTGAAGAACCCACAACATTAGCCTACTTAGCTGAGATGATGCCGATCAAGAGGAGGGAGGAGGTCCTGGTTGGTGTCACCAATATAGCTAACCTAGGCGCGGCCGTGGCAGCTGCTTTAGCGTTGGTGACCGGTATGTCCGTTAACCTTCAGAAGGAATTCTTCGGGGTAACACTGGGAGTGGCGTTAATCATCATGCTGGTCACTAGGTTAATGATACCTGAATCGTATCGTTGGATAATCTTCAAGCATGAACCCAGTGGCGGTCTGAATTTAAGCAACCTAAGGTTAAGATTATTCATATTAGTGTCCCTAGCAATAACCATTGTCCTCACATACGCCCTACTGGCCCTAGTGATGGGGCCTTACCTGTTCCCTACGTTAACACCGTGGATAGTTTTGCTATATAATATCGGGGAGACCCTAGGTGGTGTGGTGGGGATTTTCATGTTTAGGAGAATTAAGGTTAAGCAATTCACGTTGATATCATACTTAGGTGGATTCGTAACAATGCTAGCATTCATACCGCAAATACTGCTTATACCCCACAGCCTATTGGCCTTCCTACTACTGCTCTTCGTTAACGGTATCTTTGGGGAATTGGGGTGGGCTGCAAGAATAATACTCGAACCTGAGCTATTCCCAACTAAATTCAGATCAATGGGTATTGCTGTAGTTAGAGCCTCAGCCTACGTAATCTACATAGCATCAATCTTCTTTACCGCAAGCTTCACGTTAAATGAATACCTACTTTACAATGCAGGATTATGGGGCTTAGGCTTTGTAGCGGCATTGGTATGGTACATTGCAGGCACGGAGACTAGGTTTAAAACTCTCGAACAGATAAATGAGGAAAGATACTGAAAAATACTTAAATGATGTATTAAGTGCGCTTAAACTTCACCAGTGGTTACTTCCCTTGGATCCGGTTTCCTACTTATTACCCTACCCCCATCTATAATTATTTCATTACCCGTCATGAATGTGTTTAGGTCAGACACTAGGAATGCTATTAACCAAGCAACCTCCATTGGTCTACCCATCCTGCCTATTAACGTTGCCGCATTATCATCAAGGCTCCTCGGCACTTCCCCACCCTTAACGTACACTGGCCCTGGGGTTACAGTTATTACCTGTATACCATGCTTACCTAAATCAACAGCCATACTCCTGGTCATCGCCACTAAACCACCCTTAGTGGTTACGTAGGGGAATGATGATTCAAGGGGGAAGTGGGCCTGTATGGCAGCCACATTAATTATCTTACCTCTAATGCCGTTTTTAATCATTAACCTAGCAGCCATTTGGGAAAGTAGAAATGGCGCAGTTAAGTTAAGTTCAATCATACTATCCCACTCCTCCAACGTCGTGTTAAGGATGCTGAACCTTGAGTTCCTTGAGGCATTATTGATTAAGGCATGAATAACCCCAACCTCGGATTCAAACCACTTAATGAAATCCAATACTTCACTCCTCCTTGACAGGTCAACCCTCCTAAACACTATACCAGCCTCAGACTCAAGCAACCTACCCTTAGCCTCATCCCTACCAACACCGTAAACCACAGCACCCAATTGCCTCAGTAACCTACCAGTAGCCTCCCCAATTCCGTGGGTAACCCCAGTTATTAGTATTACCTTACCACTTAGGTTAATGCTCATAATTCAGCCTATGCCCGAGGGTTATTAAGTAATAGCTCATTGGATACTATTACGTATACTTCACCTTAACACTCCCTTCTCCTTAAGTTCCTTAATGAATAATGCGTTTCCACGAACCTCATCCTCCATGAACCTTAAGTCACCTACCAGTTCCTTAGCCTTTACGCAACTGTAAACCACATTAACGTACTTAAACAGCGGCTTAACATCACTCGGTAAGGCTAACTTAAGCAGGGCATCAGGCACTGGAACCCTTAATGGCCTCTTCCCAAGCGCCTTCACCATGACTTCAAAAAACCTTGTCACCTCAACCGGCTCACACTCAGTGGCGTATAGGTAAAGGCCCCTGGGCCTCAGCTCATGCAGCTTAACCACTAACTCCGCAAGTTTAACAGCGCTAATGGCCATTAACCTAACTTTAATCCTAGGTACAATACCCCTCCTGGCTACATTATATATTTGGAGGAATTGAGGGTGTGCATTGTACTTACCATACACTAAGGTTGGCCTAATTATGGCAAGCGGGAAACCCGCGGATTGAGATATTGAGTAAATTACTTGCTCACCAAGGCACTTGGTCTCCTCATAGGGTGTTGATGGCTTAGCTCCCTCGCAATGCCTAGGTTCCTCTGTAATGAATTTACCCACAGGCCCCATGACATTAGATGCGCTAATGTGTATGAGCATTGTTGATGGTGAGTACCCCGCTATTAATGAGGCTACCTGCTTAGGGATAGTTACGTGAACAGTCTTGAGGAGTTGAGCATCATTGCTTAATGCGCCTATTAGGTTAATTACCGTATCAGAATTCTTAATTAGGCTCCTTAACTTATCCTCATCAGTAAGTGGATTAAGCTCAGCGAGCTCAACAGTACCCCTCAATATTTCTGCATAAACACTATTAACACCGCTCAATGACCTATACGTTACAGTAACCTGCCCCAATTTAGATAACTCCTCAGCAACATGCATTGCTATGAATCCTAGGCCCAACACAAGGAACTTAACCATACGTGGTCAAGCTTATGTCACAGTACTCGGTTAGGTTTAATAATTCTTATTGCCTCATTAATGATCCTCTCAATTAAAGGTAACCTAACCTTAACAGCCTTTAGAGTTTCTCACCAGCTTGAATAGGGTCCTTATCAATGAGAGTCTTACCTTCATTGGGATAATGCCTAGTTGACCCAAGCCTAATATTAGTAGTTAAGTTTGCGCCCAGGTTAAGTTTAATCATTAATGCGTATGCAATAACTTCCTCAGCATCAATGTCTCTCCTAGTAGCCTCATCGTAAAGCCTCTTAGGGATAACAATACTTACAGATATTGTGTCATTTGTCTTTGAAGATTTACAAACCCTATCACATTAATTATGTGTTTCCTCTAGTTCTTATACATACGCTAGGTTTTATTAGTCTCAATGAGTATTAATCCCTTACCTGGCTGTATATCTACTTGGTATGCGTCCTTGGCGTGATTCGTTAACCTCATTTTCTTTATTATTAACCACCTCCTTATCGTCCTAGCTTGCTCAACCTTATCCATCCACATGTGTATTATACCATCAGCAATATGCTCAAGCCCAAAACCAAAGCTAGCCTCAGTCGTGGGTGCGTATTGGCTCACGAGTAAGGCAGTAATATTACTCCTATACAAGTCCTGCCTAAGCCTATAACTATAAGCCCTAGCCATAGCTGGCTTATCAGCCCAAAAGGCAGTCATAGAGTCAATGATTAGCCTACTGGGTTCACTAACCCTACCCTCCTCGAAGCCAAGAGCCTCGTAAGCCCTCCTAACAGCGCCCTCGAGAACCTCAATACTAAGAGCCCTAGATGGCTTCCTACCCTCTTCTCCAGCCTCCTTAACCATTTCCCTATACTGCCTATACAAGCCAAATAAGTCGATGACAACTAGCTTAGTGTTCTCAGGCTTAACCCTACCACTCAATACGTCACTTAGGTTGATTGGCTTAAATTGAGTGAGATCCATGTTGAATTGCTTAGCCTGCCTAGTCACGTCACGGAAACTAGTCTCAGTGGTAACGTAGATTACGGGTTCACCATCATCCAAGCCACGCCAGGCGAAGTGCATGCATAGTATACTCTTCCCAACACCAGGCTCACCAGTGACCACTGTCCAAGTACCCCTGGGTAAACCACCCTCAAGAGCATCATCAAGAACCCCAATACCAAAGGCCTCCCTCTCAATCCCCTCACTCCTCCTAACCTCCCCCTTACTCTCAGTTCTCTTCTCCATAAATCAACAAGGTATTAAGCACTTTATTCATATTTAAAGCTTCCTCAAGTAAGCTGACCTCCTCCCTGCTTTGAAGGGTGGGGGTTCTCACTGTTGTTATTGGTTATTGTGGGGGTCCTCCTCATCTTGGATAGGTTTAATATCGCTATGATGTCTCTATCCTCCTCAAAGCCGCATTTTGGGCATTTTGTTGATGTGCCTTTAGGGTTAATTACCTTAACTGGTACTCCATGCCTCCCAGTCTAGCCAGTAGGCCTAGCATAATGAGTCTTGTCCTGTGGTTCTTTGGTAACCTCCTCAATGCCTTGATTAATCCATTCAAGTCCTCCCTAACGATTAACTCATCGCCTATTAAGGCATATTCAATCCTTACGACTATTCCCCTCACCCCAATCACCAATATAATGATGAAGCAAATCACGAGCATTAAAGAAGCAGAAGAGGAAAGAAAACATACCCACTAATAACCCCACCATGAACAGCGAGACTTTAAGTACGTAAGGGTAATAACCATTAAGTATTATGGGTCAATATTACGAATATACACTTTTAACGCATCGTGTACTTTAAGTGACTGGTGAATAATTAGTAATACGAAGCCTACGGAAGAATCTATTAAGCCCTTGTATATGGAGGCGGCAGGTATTTAAAGACTATTGGGACTTATTGTATGTGGTTAAAGATGGGTGCTGAGACTCTTGAGAAACCTTTGCCTAAGCCTACTACTGAGGACTATATTAATGCTAGGTTACTTGAATCAATCATTGAGAGTAAGCTGGCTCTTGAATTCCTCAATAAGGGTCTTGTTAGGAATGCTGCCGGTAAGGTTTTTCAAGCCTGGAGGGCCTTGTTAGCCACATTGTTGAGACTTGAACTTGATAAACTTGTTAAAAATGCCAAGACTGATGAGGATAGGAAGTGGCTAATGGAGAAGGCGGTGCCAAGGGTTCCAACAAATAGAATGAAGGCGCTATCCCAAATGCTTGAGGAAATAGGCCACGATGAATTATCCGCATGGACAAGCACAGTCCTCGAACTCCATGATTATCAATACAATGGGCCAGACCCAGACATGGCACTGTCGAAGTATAGGAATAGGGAGGAGGCGGCTTATGACGTGAAACTGATCATAAAGGAATTAATTAGGCGCATAGATGAATTAAGGCTGAGAGTAAGGTGGAGTAATGAACTAGAGGCGGAGTATGGGGAATTAAAGAAGACACTAAATTCAATGCATTAATTCTCTAGTGTACTTAACCTTAGCTAACTATGGCTAATAATGTCTTCATTTAAGTGAATGTTTAAGGCTTAAAACACTGGGTATTATTTCTGAGGATGCAACCTTAGGAAAGGTAAGTGGGGGATTAGTTCTTTTAAACCTACTACTCTCAACTTAACCAATGGCTAGTGAGGGTCAGGGACGATTAAGTAAGCCAGTGATGCTGAGTAGTCCAAGGACTGGTGAGGTTAGGGGTTTTATTTGCTGCGAGTGGTGGTGTAGTGGTTACTGGCTTAGTAATGGGTCATTGAATCAATGTGCAGGGCAAGTTAATGCCCAATCCAGTCTAATGGGCTTTATGAGTAGTCTAGCAAAGCCATCAGTATTACCTAGGAGTAGGCTTGTTAAGATTGCGTGGCCTATTGTAGTTAGGTTCGCTAAGGGTATGAGGCACGTTGATGCCTCTCAACTCCCTGAACCACCTAAGGCTAAGTTAATCAATGTGACGACTGATGTACTTGTGGTTGGTGGTGGATTAAGCGGCCTAATAACAGCCATGGAGTTAAGCAGGCTTGGATTAAAGGTAACTATTGTTGAGGGTAATGGTGAATTAGGCGGTAGGAACGTTGAATTAGAAGGCCAGAATGGATCCAAGGTCTCGGGGTACGTAAATGAGGTTAAGTCTAAGCTCACCGATGGAGTATTAACGGGGGTTGTTTTAGACGGGTTCCTGGAGGATGCGGCCGTTGGGCATTCACTCGATGGAGCTAGCCTATTCAGGTTTAACTATAAGGTGCTTGTGTTAGCTACAGGATCAAGGGAGGTTCCTCTTGTGTTTCCAGGTAACTACAAGGTACTAATGTACACTGGGTTAACTTACCTTAAACTAGTTAAGGCAAGTGTAGTTAAGGGTGAGCCAGTACTTTATGGTACTGATGAATGGGGGTTAGCGGTTGCAAGGGAACTAGTTAAGTTAGGCTTAAACCCACTGGTCATTGATCACGCAATACAGCCTAGGACAGGTAAGCTTAGTGACTTGAAGGATTTAAGAACATTAATGGGTGTTTACTTAAGCGGCGTCGAGGTTGAGGGCACTAGGTTCAGGCTAAGGTACCAGGTGCCTGAGGGACCTAAGAAGTTCACTACTGGTGAAGTAACCGGTGACGCCCTAGTATCCACAATAAGGGTACCTGCAATTGAACTCCTCGCCCAATTAGGTGCCGAGCTAGTCTACGACGTTGTACTAAGCGGTGTAGTGCCGAGGCATAAGTGGGATGGGGAGGTTATTGGGTTAAAGAACGTGTACGTTGTTGGTGAAGTCACAGGAATAATACCCCTATCCACTATTCCACTCCAAGCCAAGGCCACAGCGTACTCAATAGCCGCAGCATATGGTTTAGTTAAGCCTGAGGAGGTTGATAGGGCTATTGCTGAGTTCAAGAATGCGCTAGTTACCAGTAACCCAGCTATCCTAGATGCCTTCAATAGGCTTGAGAAGGGTCTCCATGAGGTTGGTTACTTCCAGGAACCAAATGTGCCTGAGGTGCCTCAATGGGCTAGTGACTGGTATTTCCTAGATAAGGCTGATGACCAGTTAATATGCTTCTGTGAGGATGTATCGCTAGGCGACTTACTTAGGGTTACTAAGGAGTTCTTAGGGTTAAAGGAGATTAAAATAAATGTACTCCATGACGAGGTTCCAAAGCACCGTGAACTCAAGATGCCTAGAATGGAGTATATTAAGAGGGCCACTGGGTTAGGTACAGGCGCATGCCAGGGTAAACTATGCATGATTACCGCTAACCTAATACTAGCTAGGTTAATGAGGAGGAAACCATACGAATTCGGGCTCTTTAAGCAAAGACCACCATTGAACCCAATACCCCTGGGCACGTTGGGTGATGCAGAATGATTAGGCGAGTAGTGCATAATGCCGACGTGGTAGTGATTGGGGGTGGTGTTGTTGGCTTAGCAACAGCCTATAATTTGGCTAAGAGGGGTGTTAAGGTTGCCCTCGTTGATAAGGGAATTATTGGCGGTGGTAGTTCAACTAGGAATGCCTCCAGGTTTAGGGTTCAGTTCGGTAATGTTGAGAACACTAAGTACGCTATTGAGGCTGTGAAGGAGTTGAAGAGAATTAAGGGTGAGTTAAACTGGAACCCAATGATAAGGAGGGGTGGGTACCTTTGGTTATTTAGGAGTGATGAGGCGATGAGGAGCTTCGAGGAGATTAACAACAGTATTTGGAGACCCCTAGGAGTATCAGTTAGGTTAATGGATGGTGGGGAATTAGCTAATAAGTATCCTTACCTTAACCATAAGCTTTACGTTGGGGCAGCCTTCGGTCCCCAGGATGGTGAACTACATCACGATTACCTAATGTACGGTTACTTAAGTAGGCTTAGGGAAATGGGGGCCTTAATAATTGATGAGACCCCTATCAATAAGATAAGTGTAGTTAACGGTGAGGTTAAGGGTGTTGAGGGGGTTGGGGCAGTTATAAACGCTAAGACAGTTATTGTGACTGCTGGGGCATGGAGTAGTGAAATCCTTAAGACAGCTGGGGTTGAATTACCAATTAACGCGGTTAGGAAAGAGATAGGGATAACCGTGCCCGTTAGGTTCTTCATTGAGCCATCACTAGTAATAGACACTCACACCAACGCTTACTTTGGGCAAACCCTGAGGGGTGAGGTTATTGGATCCATTGAGGTTAATGAGGAGCCCGGCCTCAAGCCATTCAACAACACGTTAAGATGGTTGAGGGCTTGGGCTAAGGCAATGGTTGAGGCCATGCCAGTATCAAGGAGGATACCTGTGATGAGGATTTGGTCAGGCTACTACGAGGTGACGCCAGATAACAGTCACATAATGGGTAGGTTAGACTCATGGCCAAGGGGACTTTATGTAGCCGCAGGCTTCAGTGGTCATGGGTTAATGTTTGGTCCATTAACAGGTAGGTTAATGGCTGAGTACGTGCTTGACGGTAAGCTAAGCCCCCTAATGGAGCCATTCTTACCTGATAGGTTAAGTAAGGGTAAGTTGATAAAGGAACACTTAGTGATTGGTTAAACTCACGATTCACTACCCTCCTCAGGCTTAGTTTCACTTGCCTTAGTCCCCTTAGCCTTAGCGGCCTTAGCCTCATTCTCAATGATTCTCAGGTAGTATTCAATCTCAGGTATATTATACTTCTTAGCAATCTCCATACCATAATTAGCAATCTCCCTATACGCCTTCTCATCCTCCTTAATCATTAACCTAGCAGTGTAAGCAACGCACTCGGTTAACTTTTCCTTAAACTTAAGCTGGTTAACAGTATTATTAACCTTAACCGCACCCTCAAGCTTAACCTCCCACTTCCTGCAGGGGTTAGCCATGGCGAGTCTACTTACTGGGGTTTTAATAAGCTTTAAACTAAGGTCTCTCCTACCCTATGGTGGGGAATTAGGTGATAAGCTTCGCAATAATATAGGCAATCTAGTACTTAATTGAAACATGGGTATCAGTAAGGTGAATTAAGGCTACTGTTAAGTAGGTCAGCTATTATTGCCTTAGCCTCATCGTTGAGCGTCACAATGCTCTTAAATGCCTTAATCACGTCAACTAGGCTTAAATCCTGCATTAGCCTTACTCGATTAAGGATTACTGAATACTGCCGCGTATTATACTTAACATTATTAATGTTTACTAAGGTGAAGGTTAGGGTCCTTAAACCCAGCTTAACGCTCACGGTTACTGAACCATCGCTGAACATTACAATGTTTACCGGTGTATTACTCCACTCAGGATGTCTTCGTATAACTAACTCAATTGCTTCCAAGATTCCATTAACATTGCCACTATTGATAATTAACCTAGCATCCTGTCCATTAAGTATCATCTCAATAGTACCCACTATTACCGCATTATTAGTGATACCATTAATCATTGAATCATATTCACTAACCAGTTTTAAAAATATGCATTGCATCATAAGTGTAATCGGGCTAGGAAATAAGATAACATGTGTTCAGTTTAAGATTAAAAGATGAGCACATAATACACCTTACGCGCCTCATCTCTCTTTAAGTATGCTAATACCTTTAAGGTAATACCCCACTGAGCCGCTCTTAATATACTGATTACCGAACTCTATCCCCAGTTCAATATCAACCATTGTTAAGTTCTCTAGGTAAGCCTCATCCTTAATGGGGTAATTTGATAGACCTGTTCCACACTTCTTATTAGGTACGAATTGAAGTATTGCATTTAAGAATGGAGCCAGTTGGAATTCAACCGTCGCAGTCCTCCATCCTCCAGCTATTGTAGTGTTCCCAGTATCCTGAGGTATAACTGCAACGTAAGTCCATGGGAAGTTACATGATACAAGAACAGCCCACGTTACATTCCTATAATCACCATTAACGATGATTGGTATTTTAGTAGTACCAACCTTAGCCCACGTTATGTTCGTATTATTGAAGAACAACCAAATCATAAGCTCTAAGTCGGGTCTTGTTATTGTACCAACTTCCTTCGGATTATATAGAATCCATATGTCAAAGGCGAAATCCTCAGGAAACGTACTTGGGGCATATGCAACAGAGTACGTTAACTTAACCCAATCATACCCACCACCATTAGGTTGAAGCAGGTCACTTATCCTGGCTGGTAAGGTTAAGTTAGGATTACGCAAATTATAGACCGGATACCCATCCCAAGGCTTATAGCCAACAATAACTACCTCTGGGTAAGCCCAGTCAACACCCTTATCGTAAACATTAGTAAAATTACCGTAGTAACATAATGAGCCGGTTAATGGGTTAAAGGCTAAGTATGAAATTCCGTTAAATGCCCCCATATCATACAGGTTATTTTCAATCCTATACTGCATGCCACTTGATGTGGTTACAAACTTAGACAAGTAAGCCTGAGATGCACTAGTTGATACTAGTGTAATGTTGAATTGACTTGAATGGCATAAGTTAATTAACCCAGTCATATTAATTGGTAACTCTTGAATCTGCCTCATAGGTGGCTTATGCTTTAAAAGCAAGACACCTAATACTACTAATATAGCTACTATTACCACTGCCGTTATCACAATTAACTTAGTGTTCATAGGGTTTAAGATATAATTCAGGACTTATATGCATTACTATCATTCTGAGCTCAACTAAATATAATAAGACAAACACTAATATGCGTATCTTACAGTATCAAACTTGTTCGAGTAAAATTAATAAAGCTGAGTATAAGTACACAAGCCCATGCCGAAATCGGGTTTGGTAGCCCTAATTAGTAAGGGGAATTTAATGTGGGTGTTAAGAACCATAGGGCTTCTTGTTGCTCAATTAATCACCGCGATATCAATAGCCTTCTTCATAATTCATTCAATGCCAGGCAATCCATTTGAAATAACATTATCAAACTTACTAAGGAGTGGTGTACCATATCAACAGGCTGTTTACCTAGCTGAAATAATGACTGGCTATAACCCTAATGTAAATATCGTAGTTAGTTATTTCCAATACTTATGGAATATACTTCATGGTAATCTCGGATATTCAATGATATATAAATCACCATCAATAGTATTAATAGCCGCAGCAGCACCATGGACAATTCTAATAGTTGTTGTCTCATTGACGCTTGCGTTCGTCTTTGGTTATTTACTGGGGCTCATAAGTGCATCAAAGAGGGGTAAACTTGATGTTGCTATTAATGTTACGTCAGTCGTCTTCAATTCAATACCATCATACATGCTAGCTCTCATACTTCTAATAGTTTTCGGAGTATATATTAGGGTTCTCCCAGTTGCTGGACTATACGATAGGGGGTTAACACCTGGCTTAAATTTACCATTTATACTCAGTCTATTGAAGCATTTAACGTTGCCAATCTTAACTTACTTCTTAATACTATTCCCAGGCTGGGCCTTTGGAACAAGAAATCTAGCACTGAATATAACTAAGGAGGATTACGTCCTAACGGCTAGGGCTAGAGGACTCCCTGAAAGACGAGTATTAACTTCATACATTGGTAAGAATGTGCTCTTACCCCAGTTAACAGCCCTGCTCTTCTCCTATGGTTTGCTCTTCGGTAATAGTATATTCATTGAGTCAATGTTTGCAATACCTGGATTAGGCTACTTGCTTTACTCAGCGGCCGGCGCAAGGGATTATGTGCTAACAGTTAGTACATTTCTTATTATTATTATTGCTGTTATTTTGGGTAATTTTATTGCTGATGTTACTTATGGTTT
>NZ_JAGDXD010000036.1 GCF_023256255.1 Caldivirga sp.
TCCTTAATCCACTGAAAACCCTCCTGAAGCCTTCAACATCATCAGGCATTACCACTCCCTTTAGTCCAGAGGCCTCGGCCAGTAGGGCTAATTCACCATCAATCCAAGTTAACTCACCGGGTACCTTAAGGTAGAAGGCCGAGGAGACTGATAATGCAACAGCCTCTTCAATAATCCTACTCACTGGTGGTACTAAAACTGACCTAACTAAGTTATCCCTCTTCCTATAGTAAATGCGTTCCTCACTCCTCTTTCCCATTAACTCAGCTAGTTTAATTGCCTCAGCTTCATTTGATGATAAAACCGTAATCACACTACCCCTAATCATAAGGCACCCGCAGCCCCTTCACCCAATATATACTTTTGCACGCATTAATAACATTACGAATTCACGGTTCACCAGCCTTAATGCCCACTTAAGGGTTAATTAAAAGTAGTGTTAAGCATATTTAAATAAGTAGACGCATCACTAGGTTAGAATGGGTAAGTGCATTGTTCAGGTTGATAGAAGTAAGTTTAGGTTGGGGGAAGCGGTTTACATTATGTTAACTAATGTTAGCGATAGGGCGCTTTACATAGGTTCATGGCATGTACTTGACTCATCATCAAGAGTAGTGTTCACCATGGAGCCTCCTCAAGTGTTAATTTCACCATCCTCCTCAATAATGGTCACTTGGTTTCAAGTAACTAACGAGGGGACTCAGATTAGGAGAGGTAAGTATGAGGTGGTTTGGAGACCTAAGGATGAGGATGGTAACGAATACTCCTGCAATGTTCAAATTGAAGTAACATAAATTCATCAATGTTCCCCCATGCCATAGCTATAGAGCCTAGGTATTAGTTTCAGTTTAACACTACCTTCAAGTACTGTTAAGATTTTTACACCACAATTAAGTCACTAAATCTGTGGGTAAGGCAGCGCTAATGGTGGCTCTGCCAATGCTGATTGGCTTAACTAACGTTGATTACGCCAAACTAGCTAAGGGTGATGTAAGCTATAATGATTCAAGAGACTTCGTGAATAAGTTATGTACATCACTTAACCTTTACGATTGGCCCAAGCTAGTTGTTATTGAAACCGCAGTATACCCTATTAGCCAAATCCTAGATTTACCAGGGAGAAACCTTGAGGATATTTACATTGGAATGATAACCGTAGGTGAATTAATAGCAAGAGAGGTTAAAGCCAAGATAATCACCATAACTAGGAGCGGGGGCTTTAAGGCTAATGAATACTCTAAAGTCGTACCAATGCCCCAATGGCCTAAACATCCTGGGGAGGGCATCTTCATCACAATGGGTATGCTACCCATAAGCATAATGGGTAAGGTAAGCAGGTTACTTAACTGGTATGGGGAATTACTTAATGATCTTAAGGAAGGGACCATTGATGAATTAAGTAAGGAATTCATGAAGATGTATAAACTTAGCCGTGAAGGTTTAATTTACATATTCCCACCAATAGTTGACTTAGATGCTGGTGAATTAAGGAATGCATTGGTTGATGATGCAGTGCTGATACATGGTGAATTGGAGAAGTACCTCAAGCGCCGTGGAATTAAGGTGAGGGACACTAGGGTTTAAAGAATTCACGATGAATCACTAAGCCTTAACTTAATAAGAACCCATATTTATGGGTGATTCAAACGCCTTGCTTATCATTATGTCCGCTGGCTTATACTCATCATTTTCCTTAATGAGGAATGAAGCATCGGTAAGGTTTTGAAGAAGCTCACTTAACCTCTTATCATCAATCTCAACACCCTCCTTAGCCTCAATAGCCCTCTTAACATCACTCCACCTACAACCCTTAACGCACACCCTCATTATTGCATAGTACCTACTCTCTGCCCCCCTCCGTATGCTTAGGAAGTTCCTAAACTCCTCCATTATAAGTGATACGCCTAGGGATATTGTCTTATCTAACGCCTTCCTATGATCCCTTTCCTGAAGGTAATTGAAGCCATAGTAAGTTAACCAACCTGGTATGCCACCGAGATTACTGTAGGCATCCTCAAGTTCATCATCCTTAACCCTAACGCCCACCTCCTCGAACCCCCTCCTTAGGAATTCAATAGCCTTATCCCTAGGGAATGGGGGTACAGTGACGTTTACGAATGCCCTGCCGAATAATGGTGAACCCGCATCATTAAGCTTAAGGAACCTATAAACCATGCCTACTTCACTTCCTGTAAACACTAAACTAACCTTAAGGTTATCATAGGCGTAGGCCAAGGGGTACAGTAAATTATAACCCTTCAGCTTCCTTAATTCCTGGGACTCATCAAGCACAATAATGGCCCTCTTCCCCTCCCTTTCACCTATTTCCGAAAGCCTCTCAAGTAAGTCCGATACCTCAACCTTACCCCTACCCCACTTTAACTTAACCTCAAGCCCCATTACATTAACACCCTTAACACCGTTGAGTAATTTACGTAGCTTATCTGGAATGGTGTTTAACGCCTTCTCTAATTCTTGAGTAAGATCCCTGTAATTTAAGTAAAGCTTACCCTCGTATTTCCTTAAATCTAAGTAAATCCACAATGCATCTTCCTCCTTCATTAAGACCTTAATTAACGAGGATTTACCACTCCTCCTAATCCCAAGGAGAAGGGTAAGTGGGTACTTAATCCCAGTCCTCAGTTTACTAATCTCCTCTTCCCTATCGAAAAGATCCTTAGGGTCTTCTTTAGGTTTAGGGTCAAATAGCAGGGGAGGTCCCCAGTTACTGGAGAGGACCCCAGTTAATAAAACCTAGTGACCACGGCTTGAACTTGATCTAGGACTCTGGTTTAAGAAGGGTAATTGCACCCCTACTGCATGAGCTTACGCATATTCCACACCCAATGCATTCATCAGCCTTAATCCTTGGGTAACCTTGTTCATCAGTAATTATGGCGCTGCACTTAAGTGCAATGCAGTCTCCACATAGGTCACATAGGTTCCGGTTAACTACAGCCTTTAACCCACTCCTAAACCCACTAAGCCTAATCCAGGCTACACCACCATTGTTTAGGATACTGGTTATTAATTGGCATGCCTTATCGAGCTCCATACCACTATTAACCTCAATAATACTCACATTAGCGGGCGGTGGGCATTGGTCATCAATAATTATGAGAGTACCATCATCTACATTATCGTAGGCGTCGCATGATGTTGCAACAGTTACTCTACTACCATATGAGTAGTCCCCAATACCCTTAGCAACGGCTAGGGGGTTAATGTGGGTTACATCAGCAACGTCATTAATGTTCCTAGGCATGAAGTAAGTGGGGTTAGGGTTATAGTCAGGCCGCATTACTGTATCACTAAGCCTAATTAGGTAGGGTGAGGAGACTACTATTGGTACATTACCAAGCCTACCCTCCCTTCCTAATTTAAGTAGGCAGAATCTTATTAATGCCGCTGGGTCAATGGGGCCGTTATCAATTATCCTCCAAGCATCCTTCACTATTGAATCGAACTTAGCCTTAGAATCCTTGAACTCAACGTTTGGGTTAACTCCCTTAATTAAATTAACCATGAATGGCCTAGACTCCTCAACAACCTTAACCCCTGAGAGTTCATTAATTGGTAGTGGATTAACGTAGAGGCTCCTTGATACCGATGAGTCAGCGGGTAAGTAACCCTCAACCAATACGTCACCACCCCTCACATGTTCCCTAGCCCTGCTTAATGTTAACTTAACCCACTCATCACTAATACTCCACTGTTCAGGTAACCTCCACCTATTCCCCACACCCCAATTCCTATTGAAAACAGGCCTATTACCCAATACCTTAACCTCATTAAGCCTGGGGCAAAGTGACCTTGAGAGGAGGGGGTTAAGCCTAATGACGTATGGCTTCTCCACAACTGAACTATAGTGAAGAGCCTCATTTAATGCAGTGCTTAAACTATCCTCATCCCAAGGCTCAAGGCAAGGTAAGTTAATTAACCTGCAAAGGGGCCTAATGTCCCATAGGTCAATAACAGCAATAACCATGGAGCCCCTCACTGAGGCTACTGTTAACTCACCGAGGTGCCTAATGAAGCCGTAGGTGTCCAGTACCGTTAATGAATCCTGAGCAGTCATGGACATTCCCTGAACCACAGCCACAGGATCAGATACAGGGTATCCGCATGATCCAGTAAGCCTACTAACAATGGGTGACCTTTGGATTATCGTCTTCACTTGAACATTACTTAACCCAGTTTAATAAGGATACTGCTGGTCGGCCCGCCGGGATTTGAACCCGGGACCCCCCGGTTTCCGGCCACGGGGATTTAAGGTGAAATTGTCCCCCGTGGGGCTGACTACAGCCGGGTGCTCTGCCGCTGAGCTACGGGCCGGCTGACTGAAGCATTGCATTAATACAAGTTTTTTAAGCTTTCTCTCACATTAAAACAATAACACCATATTAGTGGCTTACTTCTGCTGCGGCTGATTTTTAGGCAATATGTATATTTTGTTACCTATTATTGAGTTGTTTGGAATTAGGACCTTAGAACCATCATTCTTAATGACCTCTGTGAACAATACGGCAACATCATTCACAATACCATCCTCACCAAGCAGGTTCACATGGTCATTTATCCTAAATGGCCTCGCCAACAGCAGAAATAAACCAGCCACGGCCTGCCCCAAAACTTGCTGAACCGAGAAACCAATGACAATTCCTAGGAAACCACCAATAGCTACACCTGCGACACCACCGCCAATGGCGCCAGCAATTCCCGCAATTAATGCGCCAATACCTATCAGTAGGAATACGTTTCTAATGGCTCTGGCAGTGGAATGGTCGTACCTAAACCTCATGGACCAGTATATAACGTCGGCAAAGGCGGACACTATTAGGTAGCCGAAGGCTAAGGTAAGTAGTACATTTATGTAAACCTCGTAAGGCTTAATGTATACGTGAAGCTTTGGAAGAGCCCATGTTATTAACCATTGCACTGCAGCCATCACAGCAACATATAGCACTATGTATACTACTAGCTTAGCCATGGCTTCTGCATGATGCCTACTTACCTCACTCTTACTTGTTTCCGACACACTAGTAGACATATTGTTAGGTATATGAATATGAATTTAAAAGTATTGCTCCCAGTAACTGGTTATACTATGTTTAATAATCTCTCAACACACTTATAATGCTGGAGCCAACTCAACAATCTGCTTAATCTTAGTGTTGATTGAAGTTTTATGTTCGCTTTAGAGTTTACTATGCTTTAACACTAATGGCAGTATTATGCATATGGTGTATGATGATCTACCCATAGTTAAGCTAAGTTAAGGACCAGGCCTCTACATAAAGACGTAGGGTAGGGGGTATGCCTAGAGCCAATGCGATACAGTGAGGTGGGAATCTCACCTCCTCAGGGATAGAGTAGTTGACTATAGGACAAATATTTATATAATAGTCTACTTTAGCTAATGCTTCATGGGTGTGGTCACTGAGAAGCTTGAGGGTGCTGAGGAGATTACTGGTAAGGGTGGTGTTAGGTTTATTATTAAGGAATTCGACATGAGTGACTTGGAGGATGTGGTTAGGATTAATAGGGCTGTCTTACCTGAGAATTATCCATCATACTTCTTCGTTGAGCATCACTTATCATTCCCCAAGGCCTTCATTGTGGCTAAGGTTAACGGTGAGACGGCTGGTTACGTAATGAGTAGGGTTGAGTTTGGTTGGTCCAACTTAAGGAGGGGTAGTATTGTAAGGAAGGGGCATATTGTATCCATTGGCGTGTTGCCCCAGTACAGGAGGATTGGGATTGGGTACAACTTAATGGTTAGGTCAATGAGAGCCATGAAGCACTTCTACAAGGCTAGTGAAGTTTACCTTGAAGTTAGGGTTTCCAATAAACCGGCCATTAGCCTATACGAGAAGTTGGGTTACGTAACCGTGGACGTTATTAAGGGTTATTACCATGACGGTGAGGACGCCTACATTATGGCTGCCTCCCTTGACAAATACTGAACTTATCAATTAATGGTTAATTCCCCGGTTAACTCATGGGGGTCATATATCTTGGCGTAGGTGAATATTCCCTTTAGATACGTTGAGACGTAAACCTTACCTATACTGCAGTCACCGTAATTCACCGTGAACGGTATTATCAACACGGCCCTATTCACATTACTCCTCTTCAACTCCTGCTCAATTGAATCCACAAGCTCCCTTAAGCCAGGCGTGTAGTTCGCTTGATTAAACTCAATGATCCTACTCACTACGGGAACCTTCTCACTACCATTCGGGTGCATTAGGAATATGCCTTCACTACTGATTACTGGTGAATACCCAAGTCTAGGTAAGTCTAGGTAATCGAATAATTTAACCGACAGCAGCCTACTGAGTATGTAGTATGTTAGGTAATTACCGCAGCACTTACATATTGGTTTACTGCACTTACTGTGTAGAAACTCATTAACAGACTGAATGCAGTTAATTAAGCCGCCGCTTATCATGAAGTCAAGCAACTGCATGGTGTAGTTTAACTCATCCCTCCTCTTCAACCCAATGGCCTTCAATGACTCTGGATTACCTGGCTTATAATTAATCAGTAGGTTCCTTAACACGCAGTTACCGTAGGCCATCTTCATCATTAACCTAGCGCATTCTGTGAGGAGGCCCTTCCTGAATAATTCCCCAATCCTAACCGCATCCTCGGTTAACTCCCCATTGTTAACTAGGCCCAAGGCCTGTAGGGTGGGTTCAATAACCCTAATGTTGGATTCACTTAAGCCATTAGACCTGAGGTAACTCACTAAGACCTCCTTAACACCCCTAAGGCCCTTGTCTGAGGCGTAAGCCAGTATATCGAGTATTCTCATTAACGGTACCCTGACATACCATGAGTTGCGCATGCACTCACTACTATTAACAATGCTTCTAATGTAGGCTAAGGCATCGTCAACACTCTTAAACATTGCCTTCCCGTCATCAGTCACTACCGTTACCTCATTTTCCGATACCAGTAGCTCTATCTTCATTACTGTTTGATTAAGGTTTAATCACGTTAAAATAGGTTACAGATAAAAATCCAAAGTTAATGATCCTTAAATGAACCATTCCTTGAAGTTAACTACGTTGTCTGGGTCATACGCAGGTATGATTACCCTGCTTCTGGCCCTCAGGTACTCGTAGGCGTTTAGGCACTCGTAAATATCCTCAGCTATACCTATGGGTATGTTCTCCCTAATGTTCCTAAGGGTGAAGGCTGAGTCCGTTAGGCTTACTACATAATCCTTAGTGTTAACCATCACTGCCATTGAACTCCTGTGGTGGCATCCAGTCCATTTGACGTTAACGCCATTAACAACCTCATCCTCATCATTAAGCAGTACTATCCTACCCCAAGCCTCCTCAAACAAGTAATCCCTAACGTACTTAGGTAGGTAAACGTCCCTGTTCAGGAACGGGGACGGCTTCGGGTTAACAACATCCTCAAACCAACCCCTCCTTGAGAAGTATATTTTAGCCTTCTTAAATAAGTCTAAGCCACCTACAGTATAGTCCTGCACTGGGGTTATTACCACGTGGGCTACGTCATCTGGCGTTAACTTAAGTCTCCTTAACACGTTCTCAATTCTCTCATCATCCTTAACAGTGAACCTGCACCTATCGCTACCCGCCCACTCCCTTAGGAACTTATTCCTTAGTGTTAGATCCCTAACTAAGCCAGTGCCCACTAGGACGTATCCATCATCAGTGTCAATTATCATGGTGTAGAAGCTTAACCTAACCCACTTATCGAAATCCCTCATCCAATACACTTCAGGCCCTGGAACCTCACCATGATCCCCAACCTTAGCTAACCAAAACCTCCTAATCACTTTAATCACCCCATGGCGTTATAACGAACCTTCCAAGCACCTTACCCTCACTTAATTTAACTAAGGCATCATTAACATCATCCTCGCTAAGCGGTATCTTCTCCACATACGACTTAACTCCATTATCCTTAATGAACCTAACCATCTCCTCCATTTCATTAATGCTACCGTAATTACTCCCAATAACAGTGTACTGCCAAGCCACGGAGTCGAAGACAGGTATGGGGTAGGACTTACCCTCCATACCTACCAACACCACTACACCACCCGGTTCAAGAAGTGGTATTGCCCTTGCTGACTCCTCATTGCCAACGAAGTCCAGGAGGACTGATGCACCGTCTGCACTGGCGCTCTTAACAATACTGCCTAAGTCGCTTGGGTGAACGGCGTAGTGGGCACCTAATTCCTCAGCCCACTTAAGCTTCTCGTCGCTTCTTGATACTGCAATAATAGTGACGTAGGGGGTCATCTTTCTAAGGTACTGTACAGCATATGAGGCTAAGCCACCCATCCCATAAACTATCGCCAGTGAGCCTGGGTACAGGTATGGTATGGTTTTCTTAACGGCTGAGTAGGATGTTAAGCCGGCATCAGCCAAGGGTGCCGCCTCAACAGGATCAATGTCTATTTTCACTAAATACCTGTAATCCGGTACATAGAGGTACTCCGCGTACCCACCGTAGTAGTTTGACTGACCTGGTATGCTTTGATCCCTACACTGCATGCACTTACCCACCCTACAGTACCTGCAGCCTGGGTCAGCCCAAATGGCGTACACAAGCACCTTATCCCCAGGCTTAAGTCCCTTAACCTTACCCCCAACCTCCTCCACCACGCCTGCATTCTCATGACCTAGGACGAAGGGTAGTTTGAAGCCCTCCCTAGGCTCAACACCCCTCCATAGCCTAACATCGGTCTTACACATTCCAGCCCCAATAACCCTAACTAGCACTGATTCATCATTACCAGGCTCCTTAACATCAATGGACTCAAGCCTAAGCCTCCCGCTGAACTCCCTTAGGATTAAGGCCCTAGCCCTCATTAATGTATCCAGCATTAACCTGATTTTAAAGTAATTAACCTAACAGGTTAGTTTAAAGTTAATTAACTGATTAACCACCTATCGTTGAGCTTCACCTCACCTGTACGTGGATTAACATTGTATGAGTGGTATTCCCCATTATTAAGCGGCTCACAGTTGGTTAAGGTGCGTGGCTTATAGTAATCCACTATTGTTGATGATGCGTAGAGGCTTGATTCACCAACCCTACACCAGTAAAGCCTATAGTAGTCATCACGCTCCTTATCCTTACCATCATTAAGCCTAGCATGGTAACCACCAACTATTACTTGAACCATATCCTGTTTAACAAGCATTATGCCTAGGTTAGCGCCAGTCCTCATGAAGCCCAGTAACCACCTTAAATCATCAATAGTAATACTACTCGACACCCTCCTGGCTAACGCTAAATTAGCCACGAAGGTATCATTATACTTAGCCTCAACCCACCCACCTAAGCCAAGTACCTTAATGAGCTCCTCCTTCCTAAATGAACCATTGTGAATCATGTAAACCTCATCCCCAGTACCAGTCACTGCATGAACTGGGTGGGTGGAGAAGAGGTTGATTGGAGTACCTGTGCTGGCTGCCCTTGCATGCATCATCTCAATGAATACCCCATCACCATTCACTAGGCTACTTAATGGGGAGTTGGGTAATGAGTCTAAGTATATTGGGTTAACACTCCTATGCACTGTCAACGATGGCTCACCCCCCAACCTACCTAACAGTGTTACTTTACCCCAGCCATCACTGTGCTTGGCTTCACCATACAGCCTACTACCGTATGGGTCGTTTGAAGCCGCCTTAATTAAACCATTAACCACATCCCCATACTGGTTAATGAAGTCAACCACATGCCCTATCATTACCAGCATCCTGCACATTAACTTGGATTAAGCGTTTTTGCGTTAAAAATAATTCGCGTGAATCAGCATTAATGTGGAAGTTAGAATGAGGATACTTAGGAGTTCACTTACCCTTTAGGTAATTCAGTAGTCCACCCTTAAGCAGTATTTCAAGGGCTACCCCAGTTATTGGCTTAGCCTTAACAACCCTTGAACCATTTATAATAATTTCACCGGCATCAACAATGACGCGTACATTATCACCATCATTAACCATCTTACTTATGCCCGGCACAGTTAAGACTGGGAGGCCATTATTTATTGCGTTCCTGTAGAATATCCTAGCGAAGTACTCCGCCAACACAGCCTTAACCCCAGCCGCCTTAAGCGCTATCGCAGCCTGCTCCCTACTTGAACCCATTCCAAAGGCCCTCCCACCAACAAGTATTACACCATTCTTAGCCTTCTCGTAGAAGTTTGGGTCAAGGGGCTCCATGGCATGCTTACCCAGTATTGATGGATCAGTGTAAACCAGGTACTTGGCTGGGATTATTACATCAGTGTCAATGTTATCCCCAACCTTAATTACCCTACCTTCCACGGCCAATTGAGGCATAGTTAACCCAGTTAATTTACTCATTTTAAATTTAACCTAAATAGCTACTGATGATTAATATAGTTCCTAACCCATACCCTACCATGAAACCAATACCATTAAGGCATAGCATTAATTTACGTTGGTAACTTTATGGGAAGAACCATTATTATACCTAGTAATCACTATAATTCCCCTGGAGTTTCATGAAATGATATTCTTGAGGTAAATGGTAATTATCCTTAAACTAATTCTTGAATAAACCAAGATCACTTAAGCTACGTTTCTTCATACTCAAATACCCATGAATCATTACTTAATTGAGTAATGAAAACGTAGGAAGCATTAATAGTAACGGTAGTAGGTTTAGAGAGAACTGAGTGAAGGCGGAACTGACCTCCTCCTTGTCCTTTAGGGTTGGGCTTTTCTTCAGGTGGTTTATTGCCTTCATTCTTATTACCGGTGGGTTTTAGCCATCTTGCTCCTTTTATCTAATGATAGGCCATGAGCCCTAGCCTCCCCGGAGGCTGACGGCGGGGACTGAACAAGTGATGCCGCCTCAGTGAGGGGCTCCGGAGAAGTGACGGTAAGCCCCAGTAGACGCAGAAACCCCACCATCCACGACGAGGAGCCGTCAGCAAGAATCACCTCCAACGCCCAGATCCCAGGGACAGGGAATACGTAGAATCCTCACAAGCATCCCCATGGAGGCGCTTTTTATCCCACAATACCTTAAAAACATTCAAATTAAAAAACCTACCCCTAATCCCAGAAGAGGCGAAGCCTGCTCTCCAGTTTGTCGATACTATTGCAATTACATTAACATTAATTAGGGAAGCAACCACACCTAAACCCCATCTTTTAGGGTGGTCTTCTTTCTTGAATGAATACTGAAGCAATGAATCTAAGCCAGCATTAATCAATAAGGACTACACCTAAGTGAGCCAGTAAACCACTAAACCCGCAAGAGTACCAACACGAAATTAAGTACATTGTAATATCTTAAAGTACCTTAGAAGCTTCCTCAATAAGTTTCTTAATGTCATTGAGCCTTGCCTTAACTACCTCAATGCTTAGTTTACCTTCATGGAATCCCCAGACATGTAGGCCATAGGCTGAGTCCCAGCCCTCCTTAACCCAAGGACCTAAGGTACTGGATAATGTGGTTGAGACCGTGAAGAGCATGTGAGCGAACCACCTGCCTTCCCTCACAGCTTGTTGATGTTCCATTAGATTATACTTCTCCGCTAATGCCTTAATAACCTCCTCAGCAGCCTTATACGCTTTCTCAGAGGCTTGAGCAACATCACCCTTAGCCAAATAATCCTCAGCCTCAGCCAAGTATCTTTTAGCAGCCTCAAGCCTAAGCTTCACAGCCTCCTGAGGATCCAGCCTAGAGACCGCCTCAATAATCAAATCCTCAACGCTAATACCTTTCTCCTCAGCAACCCTAATAAGCTCCTCCATACATATGATTTCTAACTCTAGAATAAATATTTTGTTAGATATTAATTCCTCCAGGGTTGAAACTATATTCAGTAATAATAAGTTAAGTAAGTAATTTACTCAGTAGTGTCAACATTATTCCCTTGATACTTCTATAATATTTATGATATTAATCTAATAAAGTTACACTATTTAAGATATTGAATAATTCTAAGGCAATATAACCATAATATTAGTAATATAATGAATAAAATATAACATTATATATTATTCAGCAACTACAGTAATAATGTTAGATAATGAACATAACCCTATTATTCATCTTAATGGATTAGATTATAGGTGTGCTACAATCTCCTCAGTGAATGCATTGGTGGTTAAACCACCACCTAGGTCTGGGGTTAACTTACCACTGCTTAAGGTACTCAAGACACTACGCTCAATTGCCTCACCTGCAGTTACGTAATTCCCACTACCCGTTTTACCACCCCACCATTTAAGCATCCAGGATATGCACAGTATTGTTGCCGTTGGGTTAGCTACCCCCTTCCCAGCTATGTCGAAGGCTGCACCGTGAACAGGCTCAAACATGGCCTTAGAGTCACCCATGTTCGCTGATGGTGCTAAACCAATACTGCCCGTCACGTAGGCAGCTATATCACTCAGTATATCACCGTAAAGGTTAGTGGTTAAGACTACGTCGAAGTCCTGCGGTCTCCTAACCATATCCATTACTGCGGAGTCTATGTACATTTCATTAACCGTAACGCCAGGGTACTTTAATGCAACCTCCTTGGCTACGGTCCTGAATAGTCCGTCTGTCACGCTTAGTACATTAGCCTTATGGACAATGGTCACCTTACCCCTCCTAGCCTTAGCCATCTCGAAGGCCACCTTAGCGATCCTTTCACTAGCCCTCCTTGAAATTACCCTTAAGGCAACTGCTACGTCGCCGGTTAACATGTGCTCAGCCCTAACGTAAACATCCTCAGTGTTCTCCCTAACTATCACTAAGTCAACCCCATCCCTAAGCGCCTTAACACCCGGGTATACTTTAGCCGGCCTAATGTTTGCGTAGAGGTCAAGCCCCCTCCTTAATTTAACCACAACATCCCCTGCGCTCTCCCCAACAGGCCCCTTCAATATGGCGTCGGAGGACTCAATTAGGCTCCAGTACCTGCTTGGTAACGCTTCACCATACTTGCTTAAGGCTGAGTCGCCGGCTTCAACATCATGAAGCTCAATGGTTAACCCATACTTAGCCGCAGCAGCCTTAAGGACTCTTAGGGCTGAGTTAACAACCTCAGGGCCTATTCCATCCCCCCTTATCACGGCAACCTTCACGCTGATTCACCGTTAGTCTCCATTAGTACTATCCTTTTAAAGTCCTCCCACGTTAAGCTACTCCCCGAGTCACCCAACTCCTTTATGCGGCGGAGTATCCTCGTGACTAGTTCATTACTGGGCTCAATACCCATCATCTTCAACGCGTACTCCACTGAGTGCCTACCACTATGTTTACCTAGGACTATTCTACGGTTCATACCAACCATGGTGGGGTCAATGGGCTCGTACGTGAGTGGATTATTTAAGATACCGTGCACGTGTATGCCGGATTCATGGGAGAAGGCGTTGACGCCAACTATTGCCTTATTAGGTGGTACAGGTATCTTGAAGAACCTTGACACTGTGTCTGAAACCTCCTTAATCTTATTGAACCTAATCCCAGTATTATAGCCCAGTAGGAATTTAACAGCTGAGGCAATTTCCTCCAATGCCGCATTACCAGCCCTTTCACCAACACCGTTTACTGTACCATGGGCTTGATCAGCCCCAGCTTCTATTGCGGCCACACTATTGGCAACAGCCATACCGAAGTCGTCATGGCAGTGGACACTGAGTAGGTAATTACCCCTCACCCTACTCTTAATTAACCTAACCAGGCTCATAATCCTACTAGGCCACATGACGCCGACCGTGTCAGCTATATCAAGCCTATCAGCCCCAGCATCAACAACACTTTGAAACACGTTGATTAGGAAGTCTAAGTCACTTCTCGTAGCATCCTCCGCACTGAACTCAACGGTTAAACCATGGCTCTTCGCATACTCCACCGCATTAACGGCCGTCTCAATGACCTGGCTCCTACTCATCCTTAACTTATACCTCATATGTATGTCTGATGTTGCTATGAATAAGTGAACCGCCCTCACATCAGCGTCAATCGCCTTATCAATATCAGCCTTATTAGACCTTGATAACGCAATAACCTCAGACTCAGTTACCTCCTTACTAATCATTTTAACAGACTTAAACTCACCTTCACTTACAGATGGGTAACCCGCCTCTATTGAATCAACACCGAGGTCCTCAAGCTTCATTGCTATTATTAACTTCTCCTCAGGTCTTAACGCAACCCCTGGTGTTTGTTCACCATCCCTTAGGGTGGTGTCTAGGAACCTCACGTACCTAACCCCCGTTTCCTTAACGGGGGATTGAATCATTTCTTGAGCAATCTAGACCACCCTAACACCCCCTTCAGTATTGAGTATATAAGTTTTAAGCCTTAGCCAACTGATAAATACTAGGGGTTAGTATCAATAGAGTCTCCTTTTGCTAAGTGAAGGGCTAGTAATTAGAATGAAGCAGATAGATAGTTTAGGGGTAATGCTTAAATAGGGGAACCTAGACACAGTAGTTTAATGAGGTGTTTTATTCTTTACGTACGATAGGGAGGGGCCTTGGAAGGCCCGACATGAAATACGTGAGTTAAATAGAGAAAACAACCAAACTAAGTCAAACCCAAGTGAACTAATGATGGGTGGTTACGGTGGTTAGGGCTGTTGATGCATTAGCTGATGAAGTCGTTAAAATGAACATTAAGGAAGTGTTCGGGATACCGGGTGGCCAAATAATGCCGCTGTTCGATGCATTCTACGGTAAGGACACTAAAATATTCCTCTTTAGGCATGAGCAGGGAGCCATTCATGCGGCTGACGCCTACGGTAGGATTACTAGGAGGCCTGGGATTGTAATGGTAACCTCAGGCCCAGGGGCAACTAACCTAGCTACCGGCTTAGCCAACGCAATGATGGATTCATCACCCCTAGTAGCCTTAACCGGCCAAGTACCAACCTCAGTGTTTGGTAGGGATGCATTCCAGGAAACTGACATTATCGGTTTATCAATGCCGATAGTTAAACACACTTTCATGGTTAAGAAACCCGACGACCTCGTACCAGCCTTTAAGGCCGCCTACAGGATAGCCACTGACGGTAGACCTGGCCCTGTCCTAGTGGATTTACCGAGGGATGTTCAATTATCTGAGGTTAAGGGTGAATGCTCAGGGAGCATTAACGTTAACTACAAGGGTGTTCCAGAACCAGACATAGGCCTAGTGGCCTATGCCGTTAAACTACTGATGGATGCTGAAAGACCAGTGATGCTGGTTGGTGGCGGGGTGTGTTGGAGTAATGCCACTGAGGAGGTGCTGGCCATTGCTGAAACACTCTGGATGCCTATAGTGACTACCCTACCTGGTAAGAACTGTGTACCGAATAATCACCCATTATTCATGGGTCCAGCTGGAATGCATGGTAGGGTTGAGGCTGATGCTGCATTAATTAACTCCGACCTAGTATTGGCTATTGGGACAAGGTTCAGTGATAGGACTGTGGGTGACTTCAAGGAGTTCCAGAGGGGTAGGAGGATTATTCATATTGATATTGATAAGAGTGAGATAGGGAAGAACGTTAAGCCAAGCGTCGGCATAATAGGTGACGCTAAGGTTGCCTTAAGGATGATGCTGGAGTTGATCCCGAAGGCAGCCGTTAAGAATGAGGCCTTCGTTAATTGGCTTAGGTCGATTAAGGAGTCTTACGAGAAGTTTAGGGAGCAGGATAACATGCCTGGTTTCGCACCATGGAAGGTACTTAAGGTGATTAGGGAGGTTACGCCACCACACGCCATAACGGCCACAAGCGTCGGTAGTCATCAAATGTGGAGTGAGCTCCACTGGGATGTTTACGTGCCTGGAACATTCATAACCAGCGCTGGCCTAGGGACTATGGGGTTTGGTTTACCAGCAGCCCTTGGAGCCAAGGTTGCTAAGCCTAATGTACCTGTTATTGACATTGACGGTGATGGCTCATTCCAAATGACCATGCAGAACCTAGCCCTAGTTAGGGAGTATAATTTACCCATAATTGTGGTTATATTCGATAATTCAACACTCATGCTTGTTAGGCATTGGCAAATGCTACTCTACAGTAGGAGAATAATTGGCGTCGACTTCCAGGCTAACCCAGACTTCATTAAGATAGCTGAGGCGTATGGGATAGATGGGGTTAGGCCAAGTAATTACGATGAGTTAAGGAGTAGTGTAGCTAGGGCTATTAGGAGTAATGAACCACTGGTGGTTGATGTAACAATAGATAGGGAGAGGGACTTAGTGCTACCGTGGGTTCAGCCGGGTAAGTGGCTTACTGAAGTAACCCTACCTGATGGGTTTAAGGTTGACTTAAGGTATGGTGGTGGGCATGAATAACTATAAGATAAGCATAACGTTGCTTAATAATGATGGAAGCGTAGACCCGGTGGTTAGGGCACTTAACGTAATCAGGAGGGGTAAGGTGAACGTTAAGTCAATGTTAACTTACTTCAATCAGAATCACGTTAACGTTGAAGTGTACGTTGAGGGTATTGAAGATGAGGTTAACTGGGTTTGTAATAAATTGAATAAACTATACGATGTAGTTAACGTAAGCTACTCAACAAGTATAAGTATACCTAAAGTACAGTCTCTACAGGTAGGTGAGAGGAATGGCTAAGATATATAGGGAGGGAGACGTGGACCTATCTGAATTGAAAGGTAAAGTAGTGGCCGTGTTAGGCTACGGTATACAGGGGAGGTCATGGGCACTTAACATGAGGGACAGCGGGTTAAGGGTAATCGTAGGTGTGAGGCCAGGTAAGAGCCGTGACCTAGCTCAACAGGAGGGGTTTGAAGCTCATGATGTTGCTGAGGCAACCAGAATGGCTGACGTCATTGCTGTACTACTCCCAGACATGGTTCAACCAAGGGTTTGGGCCAGTGAAATAGGGCCTAATCTAAAACCCGGTGCACTAGTCATATTTGCCCACGGCTTCAACATACGCTACAACCTAATTAAACCCCCCAGTAACGTTGACGTAACACTGGTAGCCCCAAAGGCACCAGGTAAGGCTGTTAGGGATGAGTACCTGAGGGGATGGGGAGTGCCTGCACTTGTTGCAGTTCACCAGGACTACACCGGTAAGGCGCTTAAAAGGGCGTTGGCGGTTGCTAAGGCAAACGGCTTCACCAGGGTTGGTGTAATTGAAACCACCTTCGCTGAGGAGACTGAAACAGACCTAATCGGTGAGCAGACAGTGCTGGTGGGTGGCTTAATGGAGTTGATTAAGAAGGGGTTTGAAACCATGATTGAACTTGGTTATCAACCTGAGGTAGCCTACTTCGAGGTCCTTAATGAGGCTAAGTTAATAATGGACCTAATATGGGAGAGGGGCATATATGGGATGCTTAACGGTGTTAGTGAAACAGCAAGGTACGGGGGGTTAACGGTAGGCCCCTATGTTCTTGATAATGCCGTTAAGGAGAGGATGAGGAAGGCTGCTGAGAGGGTTAGGAACGGGGAATTCGCCAGGGAGTGGCTGAATGAGTATGAGGGGGGCATGAAGAACCTCAGTAGGATGCTTAATGAGATTAAGAACCATAAGATAGAGATTGTTGGTGAGGAATTGAGGAAACTAATGAGGAGTGGTAGGTAATACTATATTATATGCATTAATAAAATATGGAATGCTTAATGTTATTTTTACAAATATTAACACTAAGTTAAGTAGGGTTCTTGGTAAAATTAATAAACCCATTATTAAACACCGTAGTAGTGATTAATAGTGGGCCTCACATTAACAGAAAAGATACTGAGTAGAGCGGCGGGAAAGCAAGTGTCTCCAGGTGATGTAACTGAAATATCAGTTGACTTAGCGGCATTCCATGACCTAACCGGGCACCATGTGGTGGAGGTTATGGAGAATATTGGTGTTGTTAAGGTTTGGGACCTGGATAAGTTCGTAATGGCCTTTGATCACCTGGCACCACCACCTAATGAGAGGGCCGCTGAGATTCAGGTTAATTTAAGGAAGTTCGCCAAGTCCATTAACGTGAGGAACTTCCATGATGTTGGGGACGGCATCCTACATCAACTACTCCTAGAGAAGTACGCACTACCTGGTCAAGTAGTCATGGCTGCCGACAGCCACACAACCACTGTCGGTGCAGTGGGGGCTTTTGCCCAGGGAATGGGGGCTAGTGACATGGCTGCAATACTCATAACCGGTAAGACGTGGTTAATGGTGCCTGAACCATTCCTAATAAGGCTCATTAATGAACCATCACTTGGTGTTTACGGTAAGGACGTAGCCCTCCACGTGCTTTCAGTGTTTAAGGCCGAGGGCTTAAACGGTAAGTCGGTTGAATTCCAGGTTGAGAAACCTAAGGCATTCCCAATGGACTATAGGGCAACAGTATCAAACATGGGTGTTGAGTTTGGCGCTGATGCAGCAATATTCATCCCAGATGAGGAAACCATCAACTACCTAAGCAAGAGCAGGGGTGTTAACGTTAAGCCAATTAACCCGGACCCCAATGCTAGGTATATTGACGAGTACACTATTGAGTTAAATAAACTTGAGCCGCTTGTGGCTGCACCGCACAGTGTAGATAATGTTAAGGCAGTTAGTGAAGTGGAGGGTACTGAGGTTGACTACGTCTTCATAGGTTCATGCACTAACGGTAGGTTAAGTGACCTTGAGGTTGCCGCCAAGATACTTAAGAATGGGAGGGTTAAGGCGAGGTGCGTGGCTATCCCAGCATCAAGGGACTTATTCATGAAGGCCCTTAACGCTGGTTACGTGGAGACGTTAACTAAGGCGGGTTGCGTGGTTACGTATGGTACATGTGGGCCATGCTTAGGAGGGCACTTTGGTGTAATTGGGCCAGGGGAAACGGCTGTGTCCACCGGTAGTAGGAATTTTAAGGGTAGGATGGGGTCACCTGAAGGTAAGGTTTACCTAGCTAATGCAGCCACTGCAGCAGCCACGGCGCTTGAAGGTAAGTTAACGGACCCCAGGAAGTATCTTCAACCCTGAGTTTGACTTAAACCAGTGTCCTGATTACCTGCATTTCCCTGACCCTCAGCTTCACTTGGCCTTGAGGCTTGCCTCTTAGCCTCATTACGGATAACGTCAAGGAATGTGGTGAAGCGCCACTTCCACACCCTGAAGGCCTCCTTAAGCAGGTTCACCATACTCATGTTACCGTAGTTCTCAATCCAAAAGACGTACTTATCCTCATCCCAATCCACCACCAGTGAGCCACTGCAAGCCTCCTCGCACGTCTTCCAGTTATCGAAAGTACACTGCAGTGGGTCCGTGATCACGAATTCATTATTGTTCTTAGCGATGCCCCTGCATGATTCAAGGCATGATGCGCACCTCTCATCCTTTGGGTTAAGTAACTGAACCTTGGGGTAGTAGTAGTATGATGCTAGGCATGCCTGCCACTTAGCATGATCCCTGGCTCTACCTAACTTGGCGTAAGCCTCAATGGTCAACACCTGGCCCTTACCCATCTTAACTATTAACGTGTCCGGGTAGACGGGGGCAAAGTCTGGGTCATCTGGGATTAAGTCCTTAGCGTAAACCGACACTAACTGGTCATTAGCTTTAACGCTTAACTGGTACCTAACCTGGCATAGGCTTGGGTCAACTAATTCATCCTCACATTCCTCAATCTTAGGTAACTTCTCTAGGTTTGTCTTAAGCGGGATCATGGATAACCTATGCGCGAGAACCTCATCATACATTACGGTAGTGTTATCAAGCACAATCACCCTATCAATGGCTAGCACAGGCACATCAGTGATTAGTATTCTCCTAAGTGAGTTAACTAGACTTGGCTTAACACCCTCCATCACTAATTTCAAGTAATCATCACTGTACTGGAGAACCTTAACCGATACCACATGCCCCACTGGCTGGGTATTTTATAAACCTTAATTAGTGTTGGTGAAGGCTGCTAAGTGAGGGTGACGAAAGTTAAATTAAGGTTAAGGTGAAGAGCCAGTGTGGGGATTACTGAGAAGTTCATTGAGGCCTTCCTAGCAATATACAGGGACTATAAGGGTAAGTGGGGTATAATGGATGTGTACGCGTATAGGACTCAAGGTAAGTCAACTAAGGCCTTCGCGTCCTTAATAATCAACATTGGAGGTAACCCAAGAACCATAAACGCGTACTTATTCTCCACTGGGAAGGTAATGATAGTGACGGACGTAACCCCAGTCTTCAGGGGTAAGGTTAACTGCACTGGTTCATTCACAAGGGCTACAGTGGACATGTACCTACCCCCTGAGGAGTATAATCTATGCATCAGTGAGGGTATTAATGGTTCCCGAGGCATCCTACTAGCCTTAACTAAGGATTATGGTGAAGAGAGGATTATGCTTTATAGTGAGGTTGACCAAGGATCATTGAATTATAATTCCCTAGTTAAGGTACTGGGTGAGGTTAAGGACATACTGCATAAGCTCTTCACTGCTCAGTGAAGAGTGGCCGTATTAACTCAACCTCAACCTCATCACCCTCATCGTAACCCTCCCTATTTTCAGGAACCGTGAGGATCCCATTACCCTTAACTAACGTAGTCAACACGCCACTACCCGTTAATGCAAGTGGCTCAACGTAAACTTTACCATCCTTACCCAAGTAGGCCCTCACCCTAACGAAAGACCTAGTGTTTATGGGTGTTGCAACCCTCCTGGTTAAAATACCCCTAATTCTAGGCCTAGGTTCATCAACGGCATTCATCATGTGGAGTAGGATAGGCTTAACGAGGACCTCGAAGCCCGTTAATGATGCCACTGGGAAGCCGCTCAGCATGAATACTGGTTTACCGTCCTTTACTGCAACACTATTTGGTTTACCTGGCCTAATGGCTAACCCATGGTTCAGGTACTCCGGCTTTAAATCAGCCACAGCCCTTATTGTGTAATCAATCCTACCCACCGAGGCACCGCCCGTCGTCACCACTGCGTCATGGTTAATGAGCGCCTTAGAAACGTGATCCCTTATCGCCTGCTCATCATCAGGTAACTTAAGGTAATCAACAGTGCACCCAATGCCCCTAAGCATTGCAGTCAACACGAACCTAGTACTATTAATCACCCTACCTGGCGGTAAGCCACCCTTTAAGGTATCCTCAACCTCAACTAGCTCATTACCGGTGACTATCAGCATGACCTTGGGTTCATAAACCTTAACCTTAACAACACCCATTGAGGCTAATACGCCCAAGTCCCAAGGCTTAATTAAAGTACCCTTCCTGAATATTAACTCACCCTTAGCAACATCCTCACCCATCCTAGATACGTTATCCATGGGTGCCACAGGCCTATAAACCTCAACGTAATCCCCCCTCCTACCCGTATTCTCATACATAACCACCGCGTCAGCACCAGGGGGAAGAGGCGCACCCGTGGCTATTTCCACGGCCTCACCTTGATTCACAGGGTACTTCCCAGGCTCCTCCCCAACAGGTAGGTAACCCTTAACCCTCAGTATTGATGGGTTAGTTGGAGAAGCACCGAAAGTGTCAATACTCCTCACCGCATACCCATCAACAGCGGATCTATTGAACGGTGGCACGTTAACATTTGAGTACACGTCCTCAGCCAGATACTTGCCCACCGCATCAATTAAATCAACCTCAGTTACATTGGGCGTATGCTTAATGAACATCAACACCTCCCTTAACACAACATCAACAGGCTTAACCTCCCTAAACCCCTTACCGGCAACATCCCCCATTAATTCACTTCAGTCTCACTGCGTTTTAAATCCTTGCAGTGAACCGAAGCCATTAATTGGAATTAAACTTAAATACGCCTCAACGTGAAGGAGCCTTAGCCTAAATGGTGATGATTAGTGACACTTTACATTAGGGAGAGTGAGGTGAATAGGCTGCTTACTTACGGTGAAGTAATTAAGGCTGTTGAGGATGGGTTTAGGCTACTTGGAACCGGTGAGGCAATTAACATACCTAGGCGTAGGGTTGTATTACCTAACGCTGTGCTTCATGTTCTTCAAAGTGGCGTCTTAGGCGGCTATAATGTTGCTGGTTTAAAGGCATACATGAGCACTAGGCAGGGGACTAGGTTCATTGTCCTATTATTCAGTGTGAGCACCGGTGAATTACTCGCGATTATTGAGGCCGATAGGCTTGGTCAAGTGAGGACTGGTGCAGCGTCCGTTGTGGCGAGTAGGTACATGGCTAACTCAATGAGTGAATTAGGCATAGTTGGCTCAGGTAAGCAGGCTAGGGCTCAGTTTGAGGCATTCAACTCCACTGGCGCGTTAAGGAGGGTTAAGGTGATTAGTAGGAGCAGGGTTAATGCTGAGGCCTTCGCATCCTACATTAGGTCCAGTGGCGTGGATGCCGTGGTTGTTGATGATTATGAGGAGGTGTGTAAGGTTGATGTTTTAGTGACTGCGACAAACTCTAGGGAACCATTCATAAAGGGTGAGTACCTAATGGAGGGTGTTCACGTGAATGCGATTGGAAGCAATTGGAGGAATAGGGCTGAATTAACCCCTGACGCTGTTAATAGGGCTGAGTTAATTGCAGTTGATGACCTAGAGCAGGCTAGGGATGAGGCAGGGGACTTAATAATGGCTGGTGAAGCAATATGGAGCAGGGTAGTTAACCTATCAAGTATTGTTGCAGGGAGAGTTAAAGGCAGGGTAAGTTCACGGTCTATAACAATCTTCAAGTCCCTTGGCATATCAATCGAAGATATTGTCACAGCAAAGCTAATATACGATAAAGCAGTAAAGGAGGGAATCGGTGTTGAACTAGAGTTCAGCGGCATGTTTAACATAGGACAATAGTGAAATCAGTCTCCGCCTAATTTTAACCTAATTAAAGCCCTATAGTACTTTCTGATTTAACTTAAGTAAATAATTATACCACTAAAGGAGTATAAAAGCTTAAAAATGGGGAATCACTCATAATGAACTTGCCGGGGTGGCCGAGCCTGGTCCAAGGCGCGGGACTCGAGATCCCGTCCCCGCAAGGGGGCCCGGGTTCAAATCCCGGCCCCGGCGCCAATCATTTGATCTAATAATTGAATGGGAAGATGGTTTAAGCAGTCATTTAATCTTAATCGCGATTTAACGCTATTGCGATACTTTAGAAATTAGTATTATTAAGTCACTGAGAATTAGACACTCATGAGGCATTCCACTAGGCCCCGGAGACTTAAGGTTGGCTCAACAATAATGCTTATTGCGCCTGCTAGTTTCCCTAAGCACTCTAATGTAGGTTTGAAGTTAGGTATTCAATTGCTTAGGAAGATGGGATTCAATATTGTACTTGGTAAATCAGTGAAGGAATCATGGGTTCACTGGCATTTATCAGGGCCCGATGATTTACGTGCTAGGGATTTGCTTGATGGCTTCAGAAGGAGTGATATTGACGCCGTTTGGTGCGCCCTTGGTGGTGCTGGTTCCCTGAGGTTACTTAATTTAATTGACTATGACTTAATTAAGGAGAACCCTAAAGTCATAGTAGGCTTCAGTGACGTAACTACGATTCAAAACGCCGTTTACTCAGTAACTGGCTTACCTTCATTACAGGGTCCAATGCTCTCAATAACCCCTAGGGCAAGTGATGAAGTTGGCTTGGCGAGGTTTAGGAGGGATTTAGAATTAACCGTGAGGATACTCATGGGTGAGACTATAGAATTAAGGCAACCTGATGATGGCCCATTCACGAAAGTAATAAATCATGGTAAGGCAAGAGGAAGGATTATTGGCGGTAACTTAACCCTCTTCACGTTACTGCAGGGTACACCGTATAGGCCTGACCCAAGTGGTGGGGTATTGTTTCTGGAGGATGTTAATGAGGAGGCGTATAGGGTTGATAATTACTTAACTGTACTGAGGTTGAGTAAGGTTCTTTCAATTATAAACGCGATTATTTACGGTGAATTCCCAGAGTCAGGACGCGGAGGCCCAAGTCCAAGTATTGAGGAGGTTATTACCGAGGACACTAGGGATACTACAAAGGCACCATCATTCATAGGTTATCCATGCTGCCATGGTGGTGATGAACATGGATTAAACACATACCCAGTACCAATCGGAATAGAGACTGAAGTTAATGCTGATGACGCGGTCGTAACAATGCTTGAACCCCTTACTGAGTAGGCACCAATACTAAGCATTAACTTACGATAAAAACTCAAGAGTAATGCACCTACTTTTATCAAATTTATTATTAATTACAGTACCATAGTACCTATATTTTAGCCATTGAATTACTAACATTTATGAAACATAAAATAATTATTTTTAATTTTACTCAAAGACCTTCAAAAAAGCATTATTAATAATGAACGTTAAGGCAATATCCTTCTAACTCCTGGTAATCAGTAAACAGTTTCATTCATATCATCTAATAATCTCAAACCATAGGGAAGCCGATTGATTAGGTATCTAAGAATGAGATACTACTATTTGCTTAATTACAATTAATAACTGACATATCTCTATTAGACTTATTAAACTATGATGGTAAATAAATAACATAATACATATCCTATATAGAGGAAAACTTAAAAAACTAAAACATAACCAATATTTATGACGAATACCTCATTAAAAACGGTAGGTATAGCACTAAGTATAATGGCTACACTCTTAATAATGTATAGCGTACATGTGACCTACGCTCAACAGAAGCCTCAGATTATTTTCCCCGTTGCTGGCGCCACCTTTGAGATTGCTCCTGGTACTCCTATTTATAATCCCTGGAACCCAATTGGGTTAGCTACATGTGGTATAGCTAGCTTTGGCACCTACTTGCCCTTAGCCTTCTACAGTTACTTAACTGGCCAGTACCTGCCTGTCTTAGCTAGGAATTGGACTATTCAGCTTCTCCCTAATGGTTCTGCATTGTTCACTATTTACCTTAGGCCTGGCTTATACTGGTATAATGGATCAGCAACGATGCCATTCACAGCATGGGACCTTTATGCTGAGTACTACATTGGTATTAAGTCCTTCTCCTGGTGGACTCCTTTCATTAACCAGTCGCTTGTTGATGAGGATTTAAGGGTGCTGAATAACTACACTCTTCAAATCCTCGTTAATGATTGGTCACCGTTAATACCAGTCTGGGTTTTAACACAATGCATTAATGCCCCATACTTCGTTTGGGAGCCGGTCATTAATGAACTTAAGTCTATGAACTGGACTCAAGCAATGAACTTTTCAACCAATATAACTAAGATTGTTGTGCCTTATTGGGGTATTTACCCATGGTACCTAACTTACTTCAGTAACAATTACATGACACTAACCCTTGAACCAAGCAACCTACTGAATGAATGGTTCAGAGTATTTCCATTAGCGGACTGGTATTACTATGATCCAACGTATGAGGCAATATGGGGACCTAATTCTGTAGCTTACGAGTATTGGTATGCCCTTAAGGCTACCTGGGGCTCAGCAGGCTTCTCATGGCAACAGACCATGATACTTGCAAGCCGTGGAGTAGGCATATACTTTGCACCGGCTTGGATGGTAATGGGTATTTACATTAATCCTCATTATTACCCATATAATATTCCTCAGGTTAGGGAGGCTTTATGTTATGTTATTAATAGGACTGAGGTTGGTGCATCATGGGGTTTAGCCATTAGTAAACCAGCCTACTACCCCGAGCCTGTGATCCCAGAAACCATCGATACTTATCCACCAAGCATTAGGCAGTTCATCATACCATGCTCCTACGACCAAAACAAGGCAGCTCAAATGCTACAAAGCATAGGCTTCAAGAAGGTTAATGGCTACTGGTACACACCAAACGGAACACAATTAACATTGGAGGTTTTGGCACCAAGTGGATTCACAGACTGGATGACAATGGCTGCTGACGCAGTAACGCAATTGGATGCATTCGGTATAAATGCTAAGCTAATAGGGCAGGATGTTGGAGTATTCTGGGGTACTACCATACCGAATGGTATGTATCAGGCAGCAACAAGTGCGCTTGGCGGGACAATGTCTTACTCCAGTGCTTGGAGTTTCCTGCAGTGGCCTTGGTGGCGCTCTGGTAATGCTATTTCCGCGTATGTTTCTGGTAGTGATACTTGGCCTTTCCAGTGGCCTAATGGTACATGCACACCGGTTACTGCGCCAGCATCACTCAAACTACCAAACAGTACAGTAGTATGGTGCGTTAACTCAACATTCGGATACATTAACTTGACTAATTGGCAAGTGTTCTTTGATAAGGTTGCTGAGCCTAATACTCCACTCTATGATTTAGCAATAGAGACGATATTCGCCTGGTACTACTACTTCGTGCCAGCAATACCACTCTACGATAAGATTACGCCATTAATGTACGCTAAGTCTGTTGCCGACGTTAACTGGACTTATGACTGCCTACCAACCACAACAAACTACGCAATAGTTGGCACAGCAGACTACTGGTGGACATTTGGACCAATGTACTACGTCCTATTAGGCGCATACGCACCACCAGGTGAAGTACCACCGTTAGCTCAAGCAATAGCTAACGGTAGCCTATGGACCAACCCAAGGCTGAAACCAATAGCATTATACATAGGCTTACCAACACCAGATACCTCAATACAACAATGCGTAGCCAAATACTTCCACATACCATACACTCCGGTAACATCAACCACCACTACGTCTACTACGACTTCAACAACCACAAGCACTACAACGACCACTACAACCACTACTACCACTACGACTACTACAGCCGTAACAACAGCCACTACCACGGTCACATCAACAGTCACATCAACAAGCACATTAACAAGCACCACAACAACAGTAAGCACAATAACCGTGACTAAGCCGGTGGTATCAACAGCATTAATAGCAGGAATAATAGTAATAGTCATAGTAATAGCAGCA
>NZ_JAGDXD010000037.1 GCF_023256255.1 Caldivirga sp.
AGGTTCTCGATAGGGTGGATGCACCACAGCCAATGAGGGATTTAGACCCTATGGCTGTTAGTGTTGGTAGGGTTCTCGTTAGAAACAATATACTTAGAATGGTTGTCTTAGGGGATAATCTGGTCCGCGGTGCTGCAGGCATTACAATACTTACCCTTGAAACGATGAAGGCGCTAAAAATATTATAATAACTATTCTAAGGAATTATTAGAACTTAACTAAGCCTTATGGAATTAACTATGTCTACTAGGTCCGTAAGTACCGCCTGTGCTGTCTCGAACTTACCAGCCCCAGGCCCAATAATGAGCAATTCACTTAACGTGTCTAGCTTAAACCTCAACGCGTTAAGATTACGTGATACATGGGCAAGGACATCATTCTTGTCAAGTGGTGTGGGCTTTACGTAGGCTTTACCCTTGTCTGCATAGGCTACCAACTTAATCACCTTATCACCATACCTCCTAATGTCAATGTCCCTAATACCCTCAACCTCCACATCCTCAAACCTATGTCCCCAACCAATAACCCTAGAGAGAATGACAACCTTAAGCGCGGCATCAATACTATCAATGTCCAGAGATGGGTCAGCCTCGGCATAACCCAGCTGCTGGGCTAGCTTGAGGGCTTCGTTGAATGATAAGCCCTCCTCATACATCCTACTTAGTATGAAGTTCGTGGTTCCATTCAGGATACCCATGAAGTACTCAACGTGAGCACCAGGTAGCAGTTTAAGTATGTTGAAGGATGGTGTTCCAGCCATGACAGTGCCCTTAAACCTAACCAACCTATTATACTTTCTACTTAATTCCATTAACTCATCGTAGTGAAAGGCTATTGGCCCCTTATTGGTCGTGATCACATGCTTACCACTCCTAATAGCCGTTGACAAGTATGTAAAGGCTGGCTCACCCCTAGATTTAACATTCAGATCTGTAAACTCACACACTATATCTGCATTACTTTCCGTTATCAGCCTAGGTATCTCGTCAATATCCACCTTACGCCCTATTAATCTACCCTTAGCGACATCCTTGAGGATGTCAGGGCCTGGGTTAATTATGTAGCCGCGACTCCTATCGATTATCTCACCGATGGTAATATCGAAACTGAGTAAATCCCTCTTAGTATTGAGAAGTTCATAGAATGCCTGTCCAACATTTCCAAAACCAATGATTAAGATCCTAACGCCTCTCATTTTTGCGCTAGATTTATTGATTATATTTAAAGTATTACTACGGTACTCAATACCCTATTAATTTAATGATAATGCTTAAATAACCTAAATTGTAGAAAAGACTGGGGATAGAAATGGAAACCCAGACATGCAATTAAAACCGTTAAGTAAATACGCCCTTAAATGCCCAAGGTGTGGTTATGAGGTTGAGCCCAGCCCATACATAATGAGGTGCCCACGGTGTGGCGAATTACTTGATGCCCTACTTATTGCCGAGAAAATTAAGATTAGGTGGGGCGAGCTACGCGGTAGAGGTGTTTGGAGGTACAGGGATCTACTCCCTGAATTCAAAAACGTAGTCACGATGGGCGAGGGATCAACACCATTAATTAGGCTCAGGGCTTACCCCAATGCCTATGTTAAGTTTGAGGGCGCCAACCCAACCGGATCCTTTAAGGACAGAGGTATGACTGTTGGCGTCTCATTAGCTTCATCACTACGTGTCAGGGGTGTCATAGTTGCATCCACCGGCAATACCGCCGCCTCAGCTGCGGCTTACTCCGCGAGGGCTGGCATTGACTGCATGGTTGTTTTACCAAAGGGTGGTGTTGCCAAGGGTAAGCTTGGCCAAGCGATACTACATGGCGCAAGGATCGTGGAAGTGCCTGGAACATTCGATAATGCATTGGAGTACGTATTAAGTACTGTCCTGGAAAGTGGTAGTGCAGGTAATGCCAGTTATTATCCGCTTAATTCAATAAATCAGTGGAGGTTGGAGGGCCAGAAGACGATTGCCTATGAAATTGTCGAGGAGGGTGGCGTGCCTGACTATGTGTTTGTCCCTGTGGGTAATGGCGGGAATATTTATGCTATTTGGAAGGGGTTTAGGGAATTGATGGAGCTCAATATAATAGACAAAATGCCAAAAATGATTGGTGTGCAGGCCTCAGGGGCAGCACCATTGGTTAAGTATTGGAGGGGTTTAGGTGAGGCTAAGGTTGATAAACCGAGTACCGTGGCGTCTGCCATAAGGATTGGTAAACCCGTCAATTGGTTCAGGGCATATAGAGCGGTTAAGTATAGTGGCGGTACATTCATCGATGTTAGTGACGATGAAATATTAGCCGCGCAAAGAATACTTGGTAAGGAGGGAATTGGGGTTGAACCTGCCAGCGCAGCTTCATTAGCCGGTTACCTAAAAGCCCTAAATAGTGGATTAATTAATGTAAAGGATAAGGTAGTACTGATAGCCACGGGACACGCACTTAAAGACCCAGATACACTTTTACTAAGTAGTGATAATAACGCTATTAGTATTTCATCAATAAATGAGCTAAAAGCCCTAATTATTAATGGAAATGTGAAAATAAAATATTGAACTCTAATACCATCGATTATAAATAATGGTAAAATTTAAATAAAATATATAAGATAAAGATCAGTGAGTCACGAGGTTAAAACCCAGGTAAGTAGTTGGCGCAATGTAGTTGGCTCCATGTTGGGTTGGGGAATGGATGCCTATGACTTTGTCGCCTATGCCTTCGTTGCGCCGATAATCGCTCCTCTATTCTTCGGTCAGCTAGGTCGTTTAGGTTCTATGTTAGCTACGTTGGCCGCCTTCAGCGTATCACTGGCGGTTAGGCCTCTTGGTGGCGTCTTCTTTGGAAACCTGGCTGATAGGGTTGGTAGGAGGTATGTGCTATATGTGACAATGCTTGGTGCGGGGCTTTCAAGCTTTCTAATGGGCTTCCTACC
>NZ_JAGDXD010000038.1 GCF_023256255.1 Caldivirga sp.
ATGACCCACAGGCCATCAAGCTCAGCCAATGGCCGAGGACCAAGCCCCTTAAACATCAGGAGACAAACGAAGAGGTGAAAGTAGAACCATCACTTGGAATTCACACGAGGTTACGTTTAATTAGCATTCACCTTTAAGCCCCTTGGGTGGTGTTACACCCCTCTGTCCAAGGTACTTACCCTGATACTTAGCCTCACCTATGGTTTTAGCCAACACTACGTGGAGGAACCTCATACCTGGCCTTAGAACAACGTAATTACCACTATTATTGATGACCTCAATGGTTATGTTACCTTCAAACCCAGTATCAATTATAGTCGGTGGTACGCCTAAGCCGTATCGGGCTAGGGTGGAGCGTAGGTTGCAGAAGCCTATTATGTCCCTTGGGAATTTAACATACTCCATTGTTGTTAATAAGGCGAAGCTCCTCGGTGGTATAATTATCCTACCATCCTTAGCCTCAACAATACTGAAGAGGTGCCTAGTGGACTCAAGTTCACAGGGATCAATTACCTGATTCTCGAAGGCGTATATTGCGTACTCGTTACCAACCCTCAAATCTAAGCCATTCTCCCTAACCACATCCTCAGTGAAGGGCTCTATGCTTAGGGAGCCATCCTTAATGAGCTTAAGTATCTCACCCCTGGCAAGTATCATTAAACGTACCTTAATGAGTGAACTATTAAAAACTATTACTCAGTGTAAGCTTAATGTTAAAAGTATTAAGGAGGCAAGCTAACCATGGTTAATTCCACTAACCCCGAGCGTAGAAGAATAATGGCTTCATTAGTCCTCGGCGGTGGTGCACTTTTCTTAGGCGCTATGGGGGGATACACGGGTAATAGAGCATTGACGCAGGTTAATGAATTGGAGTCCCACTTAACTCATGTTGAGTCAATTGCCCAAAACTCAGCATCATATATAATTTACCAGGACTCCTACGGTAGGGTTTACGCTAGGAACGGTAACAACGGCAATGTGGATTACGAAGGCTTAGACGCCAGTGATGTTATCCAAAGCGCGGTAAATGCCGTAGCCAATGAGAATACTCAAGGTGTAATATACGTGAAGGCTGGCCAATACTCACTCTCAAGGCCTGTAACATTAAGTTCAGGAGTATCCATAGTTGGCGTCTATCCGGTGAGAAGCAATGTTTACCCAGCACCACCTGACTGGCCTAATAGTGTGATTTACGGTGGCACGGTATTCACTGGTGACGGTACCTTCGATGCCTTAGTTGGAGACAATTTAATAGGCGTAAACCTGATTAACCTGGGCTTTAGGAACTTCAGGAATGCCATTAATGTTGGTTCCCCTAATGCGCTTGGAATCGCTTTCTCAGTAATACGTAACATATTCCTGGATTACCCAACTGAAGCTGGATTAAGGATTACTAACTTTGAGCACCTACTGGTTAATAATATTCAAGGCATACTTAACCCAAGTAGTAAGCTTATGTATTTAATAAACAATAATGGTAATTGGGATGGAGGCAACTCAGTGTTCACCGAGGTCTACGCTGTTGGGAACCCACTATACACTGAGGGTGTTATTCACCTTGAGGCTGTGGAAAATGCCCTGGGATTCATGGTCTTCATAAGGCCTCAGGTCAACATGCTTAATGCTGAGGGTAAGGGTATTGGTATTTTACTTGAGAATAAGACAAGTAGAAGCGATGGGTTATCTAAAGTATCAATGTACGGTATTGATGTTGAGGGACCAGTGGAGGAGGCTCTTAGGCTTGTGGGTGTTCAAGATAGCTTCTTCAACTTCCACTTCTCCTGGTCTGGGCAGGCGTGGACAGTGCACTTAATGGATAACCAGTATGGCGTACCAACGGTCTCCAACATAATAACTGCGCCATTCGGCAGTATCCTTAATGATAGCGCATGGGAGAACATAATCATAATGCCTTGGATAACTAGAATGAGCGCAACACCACCACATACAGCTGGCATCTATGGGTTAACCATTGTTAAACACCCATTAACTGAAGCCACAAGGCCAGCCATATACGCTGGTGACGCATACTCTGTTTTTGACAACATGTACTCCATGTACGAGCCTGGAAGGGCTACTAAGGGTTACGCCACAATACCCCCTGGTCAGGTTAAGGTTACTGTGAAACATGGGTTAAGGTTAAAGCCAACCTACGTACTGTTAACTCCTCAGGCAACCAATGGGAACATACCTAAGGTGGCTGTTGATAACGTTGATAGTGAATCCTTCGATATAGTAATCAATGAACCACAGCAGGGTGAAGTTACGGTATATTACTACGCCGGCACATTCCCACCAATGCCCTCCTCATAATGAAGGACAATTAATTCAAGGCAATAAATCATTTATTAATTTTAGATAGCTTTAGGAGCTAGATTCCTCAGAATTAACCTCAATAACCGGTAGGTTCACCACCGTGGTGTTTTCGGCTGTGGGGTTAACAACGTACGTTACCTTAATGTTAACGTTGTAGGTTCCTGGGGTGAGGTATACCTTGTAGTCATCGTTGTTTAGACTCAGGGTGAAGCTGTGGCTACCTACAGTAACCGTTACGTTGAATACCGAGAACTCGTGGCTCAATAGGTCCTCATGAGCCAGACTGAACTCGTATGTCCCCTCAACGTTAACCTTCATTAGGCCTGAAGCTGAAGTGGAGCCGGATTCACCAACCGTTAAGTTACCTAAATTAAGGTATATTGGCTGTATGCTGAAGTATTCGCCGCCTGATGGGTTAACTATACTGAAGCTTACGTAGGTTAAAGTGTGATCTATGGCTAAGACTACTGAAACCGCCAAAGCCACGGATAAGGCTACTAGCGCTGGTATTAGCTTATTCATACTTAAATTCTACTTAGTGGCTTAATCTATTTAAATACTTCGTAACTGTGAACTTAATTTGCTAATTGGTAGTTTGTAAAAAGATTGAATTGATTTCTGAGATTAATGCGCCTTTGCGTCTGGTTCCGCCGAGAAGTGGGTAGGTTAAGTAAACTGAGGGGGCTGCAATTACATGAATAGGAATAATAATAAAGATCAATAAAGAAGTAGCTAGGATAGAATCTAAGAGTATTACTTATTATAGAGTAGAATCAATAATTGTTAAAATTTAATTTTACTCTAGGTATCTTAATTATTGAATTAGGTTGCACCTTCAATGGCGTCCCTGAAATGTTAATTTCCTTCTCTAAGTCCGTTGAGTTGTATATCAGTAACGTACCATCATTGAGGATTGTCGGGTATAGTCCATTAATGGGTATTGGGTCATATGGCTTACTTAAACTTTCAATACCTGGCCCCAGTAACTCAGTATTATAGATCACATTCTTAATTAGCGTGAAGTATATGTCGCTTTCATTCATCCAGCTACCTGGCGCTGGACTCGTTGAACCTGAGTAACCGATTAAGTAACCGTTACCATACCTTCTCGACCATACTACAGCCTTAACGTCATTCGGCTTATAATCCAGTAATACGTGCACTGTTATTGAGGGGTCATTTATAAGTCTAAATGACCTACCAACACTATAAACCCCAGTTAAATTAACTAGGTTAGTCTTGAATATTACCCTAGATATTCCAGTAACCTCCTCAGTAATCCCTAAGGCATCCTTAAACATTGATGAGTCACCATCAATATCCATTGGTATTGATGAAACTATTGCGACGCCCCCACTCCTAACCCAGTCAAGTATCTTAATCAACGTGTGCTCACTGGTTCTCAATGGGAATTGAATTATGAGGAACCTGTAGTTGCTTAACGCATCATTAATCAGGTATTCGTCAACCAGGTCAAAATCAACAATACTCCTTACATAGTCAAGGCTAAGTATATTAGATTCACTGAACCACCAACCATCAAGCACCCTGGCTAATTGAGAGTAGGCTACGGCAACCTTAACCACTGGTTTATAATCATACCCAATTAAACTCCTATTACTGGTAAGTCTCATGTAGGCTGGTTTAGGTGATACTGATTCCGAAGTGAAGTTAATTAAATTACCTAAATACTCATGAAACGCATGAGCACCACCAGAAATCGCGTTAAACAATCTACCAACAATACCCCTCTCAGTAACGACTGCTGCTGGCTCAGTGGAGTAGTAGGTGCCGTATATTCTTGATGCTGCTGATACTGTCCTAGTTATTAGGAAGTTGTGAATAAAGCTACTAGCCTCGTTAGTTATCCTAACACCAACACCATGCTTAGAAGCGATCTTAACCTGCTCACTGAATAATGAGGCATGTTCAGGTTCATCAACCCCACCAGTCACTAGATAAATGTCAATGCCCTTAATTATTGATGATGCGGTTTTAAGCCACCAATCAGCCCACTTCGACATTGAATCCTTATACCACAGCCAGAAGTCTAATGCAGCTCTCCTTGATGGCGCACTTAATGGTGTAAACGGCTTAACCTCATCTAACGTAGAGTACCTAGTTCCCCAAGCCTCATTAAGCCTATTAATTGAATCATACTTATAAAGCATACTCCTCCTAAAATCAGCCACCGCATAGGGATCACCTGCCCAATAACCCCTATGCCCATGATACTCACCAGGCCAATTACCTATAACTGTTTGTATTGCCTCACCATAATCACCAGATATTCCCACCAATATTGATTCAATATTACTCATTTTGCTTGAGTAATGATTATTGAAGGCGTTAAGGAAACTAGTAATAATATCCTTAAGGTTAGGGTTCCATATTGATTGATTACCGCTTGGTAAACCATGCTCAAGACAAACACTTGTAACAGACTTGTCAGAATTACGGAACCAGTCTGGTGTACTGTACCATGGCCCAATCACTATGAATGGAACCCACCTAATGCCGTACTTCTCCATTAATTCTAAGTCAGAGTCAAAGAGATCAAAAACGTACTTGCCCTCATTAACCTCAACATCCCTCCAAAGAACATATGTTTCAAGGCTAGTAACACCAGCATCCTTAAGCAACCTAAGCAATTCACCAGCATTGGCATGTTTACTAAACCCCTTCTCAATACCCACAACTACGTGCTTAACCACATTACGTTAAGCTCATGTAGTCTTTAAAACTTTAACAAGCACCAATACCCTCAAGCATTCATCAGTAATGCACCATAAATAGGTTCAAGTAATTAAATTAACTATAAGAAAATAATCATTCAAATAGGCGTGCTAAGGCATTGTGTTCACGAATCCTAGTTACCTCCCTTAAAGCCAACTTACGTACAATACTCCTCAACTCCTGGGTTAAAGTAGCCTTACTAACCCCAAGTACCTTAGCTAACTCACTTAGGCTAATGTCCTTAGGCCAATTGAAGTAGCCTAATTCATAAGCCTTCTCAAGCACCTCCACCTCCCTACTCGTTAAGGCTACTTTACGCACCCTAGATGCAGCATCATTAGTGTTAAACCACTTAAACGACTTAACATCAGCCCTCTCCTTAAGCTCATCAAGTAGGTCACTTGGCCTCATGCTGGTTAAGATTAACCAATGCTCCATACCATCATACATGCGCTCATCATACTTATAAGAGTCACTGAGTACCACAAGCTCAGTAATACTACCCTTAAAGTTAGTGAAGAGGTTCACTAAGGCTATTGACCTACCCTTAAACGAGTAGGAATCAATAATCTCAAGATTCCTGATATTGTGGAAGAGCCTAACATTATTAAGAAACTCCTTAAGTGACTTAGCATTACTTGAACTAACCCTAACCATCGCAATAATCCTATCCCTACCAGGTACTGGAGTTGAGGAGATAACATGAACATCAATTCCACTAAACCCACTAGTCAAGGTGGACCAATCATCATGAACCAAAGACACGCTAAAAACACTCCAAACCATTATAAGTTAAAGTTTATTCAGAATTATAAAGTTTATTCAGAGAAACCAAACATGTTCGGCATAAGGAATAAATAAAAGCAAATACTAACTAATTCTATGAACGCTAAATCATACATCCTACTAGCAGTAGCGGTAGTAATGATAATGTTAACTGTATATAGCGTGGATGTAGCCTATGCTCAATATTCGATTTCTCCCATTACTTATGAGGGTAAGTATGAGTGGGTTGTCGCTGCTCAAACACCCATTATTTATGCTCCAGGTACTCCTATATTTAATCCTTATGCACCAAGCAATGTAATAGGTAAACTTAAGCCTTATTCACCGCTAGCTTACTATAATCCACTCACTGGTCAGTTCTATCCTGTTTTGGCTAGGAATTGGACTGTTCAGATTTTGCCTAATGGTTCTGGTATCTTGACTGTTTACCTTAGGCCCGGCTTCTATTGGTTTAATGGTTCAGCTATCTTAGGTGAGTTCACTGCTTGGGATGTTTACGCTGAGTTCTACATTGGAATGAAGGCATTCGGATGGTATGTACCATACATTAACCAATCACTTGCCGACGAAGACATTAGAATCATTAATAACTACACAATACAATTCCTATTCCAAAGATGGTCACCGTGGATACCAACATGGGTGCTTTCAACATGGATGGATGTGCCATATGCAGTATGGAAACCAATAGTTAATGCCTTAAAGCCAATGAATTGGACGCAAGCAATGGCGTTTGGTTCAAACAATATAACTAAATTCGTAGTACCATACTGGGGATTAGGGCCATACTACATGACTTATATAAGTTCAACAGCAGGAAAGTTCAAACTTGATCCTATGTATTTCAATGGTATTCCACTATTAGCTAAGTGGTATGAGATATATCCATTAGCCTCATGGGAATATTACGCACCAATAATAGAGATTGATTGGCTTGGTGGTAATGCGCAAGATATGACCGCCTTCTTGGCTAACAAAGCCAATGCGGGTGCTGTAGGTCTTTCAATGCAACAACAAGAGATATTAAATAAGAGCGGTATATTAGATGCACTCATACCAGTCTATTGGTGGGATGCTGTAGTTATTAATCCTTATCATTACCCATTTAACATGAGGCAGGTTAGGTTAGCATTATGTTATGCTGTGAATACAACTGAAGTAGCTGCATCATGGGGTATACCATCCTATGTACCTAATGACTATATAGTATCTGTTCCAGTCGAGTCTGTTAGCACATTTCCACCAGAGTTGCAAAAGTACATAGAGTTAGGTAAATGCACATATAATTTAACTAAGGCTACTGAGATTCTTGAGAGCTTAGGCTTCAAGAAGATTAACGGATACTGGTATACACCAAATGGAACAAAATTAACGCTGGAATTCGTATCAGGATCAGGGTTTACAGACATGAATACTATGGCTATGAATATAGCTGAGCAACTAAAGGCCTTTGGTATTGATGTAACATTTATAGGTCAAGAGGTTAGTACATGGGTAAGTGTTACCATTTCTGAAGGTGAATTTGAGGCTGCTCCCACATGGCCAATGATTGGTACCTATTTAAGCATGCCTCTATACATGGGAGGCATATGGTGGTGGTGGACTGTTCTCTTCCCATCGCCTAAGGGTATGAGCACACCCTACCCATTCCAGTGGCCTAATGGCACATGTAGCCCAGTTTATATGCCTTCACTGCAGACACCATATGGCGTTAGTTTAAGGATACCTAATGGTACCATTGTATCTTGTGTTAACTCAACACTCGGCTACATAAATTTCACTAATTGGTGGACTGCATTCCAAACTGCTTACCCAGGAACATCAGATTACAATGAATTAATTAAGACATTTTTTGCATGGGAGATCTACTTTGTACCAGCAATACCTTACACATCAAGAAACCTATTCGTGCAATACGCATACTACATGTTTGATCCGAACTATATTTACAAGTGCCTACCACCCTTAGCAACAGAGACATTAATATACCCTATAGTTGTCATGGGTCCAAACTGGGGTTGGAACTCCATGTCAGTATTCTCAACATACTTCGGCGCCTTCGTGCCTAAGGGTGAGATACCACCGTTAGCTGAGGCCATTGCCAATGGCTCACTCTGGACTAATCCTAGGTTACAAGAGATTGCAACATTCCTTGGAATACCACCAAGTCCATCCATTCAACAGTGTGTTGCTTCGTACTTCCATATTCCGTATACTCCAGTAACGT